>JBPBQU010000568.1:0-6670 GCA_050955085.1 Janthinobacterium lividum
CACACCCGCGTCGTCGGGGGTCGCGAGCGCGGTGCCGCCCATGACGTAGCGGTCGTACTGGTCGGTGACCCAGGCCCGCGAGCACAGGTTGGGTGAGGCGATCATCCGCAACAGGGTCGCCCGGAGCTCCCCGGCCGTCCCCGGCCGGGCGAGACGTTCGGCGTCGGGCTCGTCGGCCTGCAGCGCGTCCTGGGTCGCCGGACGCACGACAGGGCGCTCGTAGACCGGGCCGTCGTGGGCGACCGTCCGCGGCGGCACGTCGACGACGGTCTCACCGTGCCACTGCACGACCAGGTGCTCACCGTCGGTGACCTCGCCCAGCACCGCGGCCTCCACGTCCCACTTCCCGGTGACCGCGAGGAACGCGTCGATGTTGGCGGGCGTGACGACCGCCATCATCCGCTCCTGGGACTCGCTCATGAGGATCTCCTCGGCGCGCAGCGAAGGGTCGCGCAGCGGGACACGGTCGAGGTGGATCAGCATCCCGCCGTCACCGGCGGAGGCGAGTTCACTGGTGGCGCAGGACAACCCAGCGCCGCCGAGGTCCTGGATGCCCTCGACGAGACCACCGTGGAACAGTTCGAGACAGCACTCGATGAGCACCTTCTCGACGAAGGGGTCGCCGACCTGGACCGCGGGACGTTTCGAGGGCCCGGTCGCGTCGAAGGTCTCACTCGCGAGGACGGAGACACCACCGATCCCGTCGCCACCCGTGCGGGCACCGAAGAGCACGACGAGGTTCCCGACACCGCGGGCGTTCGCGAGGTGCAGGTCCTCGTGGCGCATGGCCCCCACGCACAACGCGTTGACGAGCGGGTTTCCCTGATACGTCGGGTCGAAGACGACCTCACCGCCGATGTTCGGCAAACCGATGCAGTTTCCGTACCCACCGACGCCGGAGACGACACCGGGCACCACCCGGGCGGTGTCCGGGTGGTCGATCGCGCCGAAACGCAACGAGTCCATCACCGCGATCGGCCGGGCCCCCATCGCCATGATGTCGCGGATGATCCCGCCGACCCCGGTGGCCGCACCCTGGTACGGCTCGATGTAACTGGGGTGGTTGTGGCTCTCCACCTTGAACGTGACGGCCCAGCCGTCACCGATGTCGACGACCCCGGCGTTCTCCCCGATGCCCACCATGAGGTGTTCCTGCATGGCCTCGGTGAGGTGGTCCCCGAACGTCCGCAGGTGGACCTTGGAGGACTTGTAGGAACAGTGCTCGCTCCACATGACCGAGTACATGGCCAGTTCCGCGCCGGTGGGGCGACGGCCCAGGATGTCGCGGATGCGCGCGTACTCGTCGGCCTTGAGGCCCAACTCCGACCACGGTTGGTCGTGGCCGGGCGTCTGCGCGGCGCGTTCGACGGTGTCCAGCCCGAGATGGCCGGCGGAACCGTCCGCGGGGTTGGCGGTGGCCGTACCGGGTGCGCTCACGCGATGGCCTCCAGACCAGCGGTCAGCACCGAGGCGAACAGGGCGAGCCCGTCCAACCCGGGGCCGAAGAGTTCCTCGACCGCGTGCTCGGGGTGCGGCATCAGCCCCACGACGTTGCCGCGGTCGTTGGTGATGCCCGCGATGTCGCGCATCGAACCGTTGGGATTTCCGTCGAGGTAGCGGAAGACCACCCGACCTTCCCCGTCGAGACGGTCCAGCGTCGTGACGTCGGCGACGAAACCACCCTCGCCGTTCTTGAGCGGGATGGTGATCTCCGCACCCACGGTGTAGTTCGAGGTCCACGCGGTCGTGTTCGACTCGACCCGCAGCTGCTGGTCGCGGCAGATGAACTTCTGGTGGTCGTTGCGGACCAGGGCCCCGGGGAGCAGGTGGGACTCGCACAGCACCTGGAACCCGTTGCAGATGCCCAGGACGGGCATCCCCCCCTCGGCCGCCCGCACGACCTCGGTCATGACCGGAGCGAAGCGCGCGATCGCACCGCAGCGCAGGTAGTCGCCGTAGGAGAAACCACCGGGGAGGACGACCGCGTCGACCCCGCACAGGTCGGCGTCGGCGTGCCACAGGGCGACGGCGTCACCCCCCGCGAGGCGGACGGCGCGACGGGCGTCACCGTCGTCGAGGGAACCGGGGAAGGTGACGACCCCGATCTTCACGCGCTGACCTCGGCTGCCCGTACCGAGACGACATCCTCGATCACCGGGTTGGAGAGCAGGGTCTCGGCGGCGTGGCGGGCCTGTTCGAGGACCTCGGGGGTGACCTCCCCGACCACCTCCAGCTCGAACCGTTTGCCTTGGCGGACACCCGTGAAGACGTCGAACCCCAGGCGGGGGAGAGCGCCGACGACGGCTTTCCCCTGCGGGTCGAGGATCTCGGGTTTCGGCATGACGTCGATGACGACGCGGCCCATGCGCGGCACTCCTTCGAGAGGGTCTGGCCGGGAGATCGGCGCTGTCAGGTTACCGCCGCGAGGAGCGCTTCCCCGCCGGGACCGCGCCACCTGCGTCCGGGGCCTCCTCCAGCTCCACCAACCGCGCGTGAGCGTGGGCGACCGCACTGACCCGCTCCCGGCCCGCGCGCCCGCGCCGGGTGAGGACGGCCTCGGCGAGGATCGTGACGACCGCCATCGCGGCGGCGTAGCTGTCGAAGGCACCCGGGCCGTCGACGGGTACCTCGACGCGGTGATCCGCGCGCAGCGGGCGGGCGCTGGCGTCGGCGAGCAGGACGCAGGGGACCCCGCTCGCCGCGGCCGCATCGAGCAGGGCCGCCACCATCGGTGGGCGGCGGCGGAACCCGACGACGACGAGCGCGTCCGCCGCGGTGAGGTCCGCGACCTCCTCCGCCAGGGTCTGCCCCGGTTGCGGGGCCAGCGACACGTCGTCACGCGCCTGCAGCAACTGCTCGCGCAGATGGACCGCGACGGGATAGCTGTTGCGCCAGCCGACGACGAGGACACGACGCGCGTTCGCCAGGGTCGCGGCGACCTCACGAAGACGCAGCGCCTCGAGGTTCTCCCCGGCCCGCACGAGGTTGCGCCGGTCCTGGTCGAGGTGGGTCGCCACCGCATCGCCGCTGTCGGGCACGCCGCCCACGAGTTCTCCGCGGGCCCGCTGCGAACGGGCGTCCGCGCGGGCCTGGGCGAAGGAGTCGAACCCGAGCCGGCGGAAGAACCGGCTCACGGTCGCCTTCGAGGTGGCGGACGCCACGGCGAGTTCGGCACCGGTGTAACCCGCGAGATCCTCGGCGTGGTCCAGCACGAAGTCGCCGACGCGGCGTTCCACCGGCCCGAGGTCGTCGTAGACCTCCGCGATCCGCTCGCGTACCCCGGTCCGGGCCCCCACTGTCGTCAACTCTGTGTTCAGCGTCGTCTTCAACTCCGTCGTCAGCTCCGTCGGCGGGCCACGTCGAGCACCGTGGCCTCGAACGCGTCGAGGCCGTGGCCGACGTCGCCCGGGGTGACGTTCTCACCCGGGTGGTGGCTGATCCCGTCCTCGCAGCGCACGAAGATCATGGCGACCCCCGTGACGGCGGCGACGGCCATGGCGTCGTGCCCGGCCCGGCTCCAGAGCCGGACGGGGTCCTCGTCACCCGTCGCGAGAAGCCCCGCCGTGACCGAGGCCATCAGGTCCTCGTCGCAGTAGACCCCGGATGCGTTGTGCACCTCGTTCAGCTCGAATCCCATACCCCGCCCGGCGCACACCCGTTCACCGTGCGCCGTGATCCGGGCGACGAGGTCGTCGCGGACGTCGTCGTGCTCGGCCCGGACATCCAGGGAGAACTCCACGAGCCCGGGGACGACGTTCACCCCGCCGGGGTAGGCCTGCAACCGTCCGACGGTGGCGATCCCGTGGGTCTCGATCGCGAGCCGTTCCGCGGCCAGCACGATCTCGCAGGCCCCCACGAGCGCATCCTTGCGGCGGGCGTAGGGAGTTCCCCCGGCATGCCTGGCCTCCCCCACGACCCGGCCGGTGAACCTGCGCGCACCCGCGATCGACGTCACCACCCCGAGCGGACGGTCCGCGGCCTCGAGGAACGGGCCCTGTTCGATGTGGAGTTCCAGGTAACCGACGAGGTCCTCGGGGCGACGCGCCGCCTCGGCGACACGGGCCGGGACGAGCCCGAACGACGTCGCGGCGGCACGCACACTGACCCCCTTGCCGTCCGTGCGGTCCCACCAGTCCTCGTGCCAGTTCCCGGCGACGGCGAAACTTCCCATCAGAGCGGTGGAGAACCGGGTTCCCTCCTCGTCGGAGAATGCGACGACCTCCACCGCGAACGGCAGGTCCGACGCGCGCGGGGCGATCCGCCGCACGGTCTCGATCGCCGAGACGACGCCGAGGACGCCGTCGTAGCGGCCCGCGTCGGTGACGGTGTCGAGGTGGGACCCGAGGACGAGTGCGGGCAGCCCGGGCCTGCGCCCCTCCAACCGCCCCCACTGGTTCCCGGCCTGGTCACGCCACGTCGCCATCCCCGCCTCGGTCATCCACTGCGCGGCGAGGGTGTTCGCTTGCGCGTGCTCCGGGCTCAGGTGGGTCCGTTCGATCCCACCGGAGATCGCGGAGACCCGGGCGAGCACGTCGCAGCGGTCGAGGACGCGCTGCGCGTCGGCGAGGGTCGAGGCCGCCGGGTTCACGCGTAGACCCCTTGCGCCGCAGCGGTTGCGGCACCGGGTTCCACCACCGCCCCGTGGGCACGCAAAACCTGTTCCATCGCGGCGAGGGTCACGAGCACGGTGTCCTTGCGGGCGTTGTAACCCATCGTGCCGATGCGCCAGACACGGCCGGCCAACGGTCCGAACGACGTCCCGATCTCGATGCCGTAGTCGCTCAGCAGGGAGTTGCGGACGGCCTCACCGTCGACACCGGTCGGGATCATCACGGCAACCACGTTGTGCATCTTGTGTTCCACGTCGCCGAACACCTCCAACCCCAGGCCACGGACCCCGGCGAGCATGGCGTCCCCGTGCAACCGGTGCCGGGCGATCGTCGCGTCGAGGCCCTCCTCGAGGATCAACCGGGCACATTCCCGGGCCCCGTAGAGCATCGACGTCGCCTCGGTGTGGTGGTTGAGCCGTTTCTCGCTCCAGTAGTCCAGGATCATCGCGAGGTCGAAGTAGTTCGAGCGGATGCGCACGGGCGTCGGGACGGTCTCGTCGTCGGATTCGGGGTCGGCACGCAGACCCGCCTCGACGCTGCGGCGGGAGTCGAGCACCGCGACCGCCCGCGGCGAGAGCGAGACGGGAGAACTACCCGACGGGCCGCCGAGGCACTTCTGCAACCCCGCCGTGGCGGCGTCAATCTCCCATGCGTCCATCTCGAAGGGGTTTCCGGCGATCGACGCCGTGCAGTCGACGTAGAGCAGGGCACCGTGGCGGTGGCACATCTCCCCGACCCCTTCGAGGGGCTGGTTCATCGTCGTCGAGGTGTCGCCCTGCACGAGGGCGACGAGCGACGGCCGCACCTCACGCACGGCGGTCTCGAGCGCTTCGAGGGTGAACACCTCACCCCAGGGAACCTCGCGCACGTGCACGTCGGCCCCGCACCGTTGCGCGATCTCGCGCAGCAGGTGTCCGAACCGGCCGAACACGGGCACGAGGACGGTGTCACCGGGACTGATGAGGGAGACCATCGCGGCCTCGATGCCGGCCCGCGACGTCCCGTCCACGAGCAGGGTGGCGTCGTTGGTGGTGCGGAACACCTCGCGGTAGAGCGCCTGGGTCTCGTTCATGTAGGCCGTCATCGCGGGGTCGTACTGACCCACGAGCTGCGCGGACATCGCGTGCAGGATCCGCGGGTCGACGGTGATCGGGCCGGGCCCCATGAGCAGGCGCGGCGGCGGGTTGATGGGGGCACCGACGGCGGTGCGCGTCAGACCGGAGTCACGGATCGCCTGTTCCACACAGGTCATCGTATGCAACGATCGTTCCACCACGCACTCCCCCGGAGGTTGACCTTGGCCACCCTCGACGGCGCAGCCCACCTGCCCTCGACCCGTTACACCGTGCGCTGGGGTCAGTTGCCCTGCGCCACAGACGATCCCGTGTTGACGGTGGATCCCGGTGCCGTCGTGGTGATCGACACCGTCAGCCACGAGGGGATCCTCGAGGATCAGGGCCGCGATCCGCTCGCCTTCTTCACCGGTCGCGGGATCGACGCGTCCGCTGTTCTCGCCGACGCCATCGAGATCGCCCGTCACGTCGCACACGACCCGGCCGTGCACGGCCCACACGTCGTGACCGGGCCCGTCGCGGTGCGTGGCGCGCGACCCGGTGACGTCCTCTCCGTCACGGTGGAGGCGCTGGAGCTGCGCGCCGACTACGGAATCGTCTCCAACCGCCACGGCCGCGGAGCGCTCCCGGACGAATACCCGCTCGACGGTAGCGACGTCGTCTCGGTCCTCGCCCGGGTCGAGACCGACGTCGTCACCGGTGCAGGGCGCGGATCGATGCCGGCAGCCGCCGGGTCGAGGGCCCGCGTGCACTTCCCCCTCAAACCCTTCCTGGGCCTCGTCGGGGTCGCGACCCCCGGCGGCGAGCACCTGCACTCCGTGCCGCCGGGGATGCACGGCGGCAACGTCGACGTGTCCGTGCTGGGCGTCGGATCCACCCTCCACCTGCCCGTCCAGGTGGACGACGCACTGTTCTACGTGGGCGACCCGCACTACTCCCAAGGTGACGGCGAGGTCGCCCTCACGGCATTCGAGGCGCCGTTGCGGG
>JBPBQU010000569.1:0-6565 GCA_050955085.1 Janthinobacterium lividum
TGGCCGGCCGATCCGGGTGCGCCGACGCGGCATGGGCCCGCGATCCGCGGCGGACGCCGGCGAAGGCACGGAACCCATCGTGGCCCGAAACCCCGTGGCCCGAAACCCCGTGGCCCGAAACCCCGTGGTCCAACCCCCGTGACCCGAAACCCCGTGCTCGATGACCAACGCGCTCGGTGACGAAGGCACTCGTCCCCGACGTCGGTCCTCGATCCGGGTGTCCCGCAGTCAGTGCCCGGTGAGCTTGGCGAGGACGCGGGACAGTGGGGTTGCCCGACCCAGACTGCGCTCGGCGGCATCCGCGGACCGGGCGAGGACGAGGCCCGCGTTCACGCCGATCCAGCGCAGGGGTTCGGGCTCCCACCGCGGTGACCGGTGGCCGAACCACGGAAGCTGCAGCAGATCCGGGTCGGTGCCCGTCACGGCCGCCGCCAGGGTGCGACCCGCGAGGTTGGTCGTCGAAACCCCGTCCCCGACGTATCCGCCTGCGCTGCCGAGCCCCGTCGAGGCGTCGTAGCGCACGCTGGCATGCCAGTCCCGCGCGATTCCCAGCGGGCCTCCCCAGGCGTGGGTGAAGCGGGCGCCGGCGACGTCGGGGAAGAGGTCTGCGAGCGTGGTCCGCAGCATGGCGAAGACGTTCTCGTCGGTGTCGAACGCCGGCTGCACCCCGGATCCCGCGTGGTAGGGGGCACCCCGGCCACCGAACACCAACCGGTCGTCCACGGTGCGCTGGCCGTAGACGATGACGTGGCGGTGGTCGGAGAACGTCTGTCCCCCGGCCAGTCCGGTGCGGTCCCAGAACGCCGCGGGCAAGGGTTCGGTCGCGACCATGAGCGAGTAGACCGGGACGATCTCGCGCTCGGAACCCGGAAGTTTCGGTGTCCACGCCTCGGTGGCGCGTATCGCGGAGCGGCACCGCACGAGACCGCGATCGGTGCGGACGAGCCCCGGTTCGATGGAGGTCGCCCGGGTCGTCTCGACGATGCGCCCGCCGGCCCGTTCCACCGCCGACGCAAGCCCGCGGGCCAGGCGCAGCGGGTGGATCCGGGCGCAGTTGGGGTCGAACGTGGCCCCGAGGGCACCGGACATCCCGACCACGTCCCGGGTGGCGTCGGCGTCGAGGAACTGCAGACCCTCGGGTGAACCCGCCGCCTGGTCCGCCAGCACGTCCGCCTGGGCACGGGCGAGTTGGGGGGCGCTGCGCGCGACGACGATCGTGCCGCCCTTCAGCCAGTGACAGTCGATCCCCTCCGCGGCGACGACGGAACCCACCTCGTCCACGGTGTCCCGCATGGCCTTG
The DNA here is from genome assembly GCA_050955085.1 of Janthinobacterium lividum. GTDB lineage: Bacteria > Actinomycetota > Actinomycetes > Actinomycetales > Kineococcaceae > Kineococcus. The sequence goes on from JBPBQU010000569.1 coordinate 1,301, forward strand.
CGCATCGCCTGCGAGGCGGGCAGTCCGTGACCCGCCGCCATACCGTCCGCCCCTTGCGGGAGCAGAGCCGAGCACCAACCGCCGTTGCGGCCGCTGGCGCCGTATCCCACCTCCTCCGCCTCGATGACGAGCACGGTCAGCGAGGGGTCGGCGCGCAGCAGGTAGTAGGCGCTCCACAGGCCGGTGTACCCGGCGCCGACCACGCACACGTCGACCTCGACGTCCCCGTCGAGCGGGGGCCGCGGCGCCGGCGCCTCACCCGCTGTGTCAGCCCACAACGAGGAGACGGTCACAACCGTTGACCGGCCTCGACGAGAACACTGCGCAACCGCTGTTCGATGTCGTCGAACTCGGGGCGTCCGATGATCAACGGGGGAGCGAGCTGGATCACGGGGTCACCGCGATCGTCGGCCCGGCAGTACAGACCGGCCTCGAAGAGCGCGGGTGAGACGAACCCCCGCAGCAACCGCTCGGCCTCGTCGTCGTCGAACGTCTCCCGGGTCGTCTTGTCCTTGACCAGTTCGATTCCGTAGAAGTACCCGGCCCCGCGCACGTCGCCCACGATCGGGAGGTCGAGCAGCTTCTCGAGGGCGGCCCGGAAATGCGGAGCATTCTCGTGGACGTGGTCCACGAGGCCCTCGCGCTCGAAGATGTCGAGGTTCGCCATGGCAACCGCCGCCGACACCGGGTGGCCGCCGAAGGTGTAACCGTGGTGGAAGGAGTCCTCACCGTGCTTGAAGGGTTCGAACAACCGCTCGGACGCGATCATCGCCCCGAGCGGGGAGTACCCGCTCGTAAGTCCCTTGGCGCACGTGATGATATCCGGTACGTAATCGAAGTCCTTGCAGGCGAACAACTCACCGATACGACCGAACGCGCAGATCGTCTCGTCACTGACGAGCAGGACGTCATGGGTGTCACAGATCTCGCGCAGACGCTCGAAGTACCCGGGAGGCGGCGGGAAACAACCCCCGGCGTTCTGGACGGGCTCCACGAACACCGCGGCCACGGTGTCCGGACCCTCGAACTCGATGGCCTCGCCGATGCGGTCCGCAGCCCAGCGACCGAAGGCCTTGGGGTCCTCGCGTAGGTGCTCGGGGGCGCGGTAGGAGTTGGTGTTCGGGGCGCGGAACGTCCCCGGCACCAGGGGTTCGAAGTCGGACTTGACGGGACCCGGTATCCCGGTGATCGACAGCGCGCCGTGCGTCGTGCCGTGATAGGCGATGGAGCGACTGACGACCTTGTGCTTGGTGGGTTTGCCGACCCGCTTGAAATAGGCCTTCGCCAGCTTCCAGGCCGTCTCGACCGCTTCGCTACCGCTGGTGGTGAAGAAGACGCGATTCAGATCCCCGGGTGCCTCGTGCGCCAGCCGTTCGGCCAGGTCGATCGCAGCGGGATGGGCGTAGGACCACAACGGGAAGAACCCGAGCGTCGAGGCCTGCCGGGCCGCTGCCTCCGCGAGTTCGCTACGTCCGTGACCGACCTGGACGGTGAACAGGCCGGCGAGCCCGTCGATGTACTCCTTGCCGGCAGAGTCCCAGATCCGGTGACCCTCACCACGCACGATGATCGGGACCTCGGCCCCGGCCTCGAACCCGGAATGCCGGGTGAAGTGCATCCAGAGGTGGTCGCGGGCAGCGTCGCTACGTGCCGTCCCGCGCGGGGTGGTGTTCGTCATCGGTTCGGTCCCTGTCCGTCGAACTCCATCGGTGGGCCGAGGCTAGACCAGTCCCGGGGTGCTGACAAGGGATTCCGCAGTCGGATCGGCCTCGGACGACTGATCCCGCACCACTGGGCTGCCCCTGAGAACGGATTCAGGTCAGCGCGTACCCCAGTTGTAGAGCTGCTTGCGCAATTGCAGATACACGAACGTCTCGGTCCCGACAACACCCGGGATCGCCCGGATCTTCGCGTTGATCAGTTCCAGCAACCCGTCGTCGTCCTCGCACACCGCTTCCACGAGGATGTCGAAGCTGCCGGCCGTGACGACGACGTAGTCGATCTCGGCCAGCTCGGCCAGTCGATCGGCGACGACACGAGTGTCGCCCTCGGCGCGGATACCGATCATCGCCTGCCGCGGAAAACCCACCTGCATGGGATCCGTCACGGCCACGATCTGCATGACCTGGGAGTCGATGAGGCGCTGCACGCGCTGTCGGACCGCGGCTTCGGAAAGACCGACCGCCTTGCCGATCGCCGCGTAGGACATCCGCCCGTCCTCCTGCAGCACCTCGATGATCTTCTTCGACACGTCGTCGAGGGCATGCGTGGGGGTCTTCGTCACGGACGCAGCGTAGTCACACCTCCCCGGTGACCGACGGTTTCCCCCCTCCCGGGGCGGGCAAACGACGGATCCGCGCTTGTGGGGCCGTGGGCGGCACGGTAGAACTCAGCGGGTGCCGTTCGTGACCACAAGATCCTTGGCCGTCGACGACTCGCTGCGCGAGGCGGACACCACCCCGTTCTGGCTGGACGACCCCGCCCGTCCGCCGTCCCAGCCCGCGCTGGCCGCGGCCACGGAGGCGGACCTCGTCGTCGTGGGTGGGGGTTACACCGGGTTGTGGACGGCGTTGCGGGCCAAGGAGCGAGACCCCGACCGTGACGTGCTGCTGCTCGAAGGGGCCACGATCGGCTGGGCCGCCTCCGGGCGGAACGGGGGGTTCGTCTCCGCCAGCCTGACCCACGGGCACGACAACGGTGAACTCCACCTCCCCCGGGAGGTCAACCGCCTCGACGAACTCGGGTTGCGGAACCTCGACGCCCTGCAGGACACCGTCGCGCGCTACGCCTGGGACTGCGACTACGAACGCAGCGGCGGGTTGACGGTGGCGACCGAGCCATATCAGGTCGACGCTCTGCGCGGCCGGGAAGGGTTCCTCGACCAGAGCGCGGTACGCGCGGAACTGAATTCCCCCACCTACCTCGCGGGTGTCTGGGACCGGCACGACACCGCCCTGGTGAACCCCGCCCGGCTCGCGTGGGAACTGCGGCGCACCTGCCTCGACCTCGGGGTGCGCATCGCCGAGCACACCCCTGTCCGCACCCTGACCTCCGACCGCTCGGGGGTCGACGTGCACACCGATGCCGGGACGGTCCGGGCCCGCCACGTCGCCCTCGGCACCAACGCCTTCCCGGCCCTGCTGCGCCGCTACCGGTTGCACACCGTCCCGGTCTACGACTACGTCCTCATGAGTGAGCCGCTGTCTCGCGCACAGCAGGACGACATCGGTTGGCACCACCGCCAGGGTGTCGACGACAGTTCCAACCAGTTCCACTACTACCGCCGCAGCAGTGACGACCGGATCCTCTTCGGCGGGTTCGACGCGATCTACCACTACGGCCGTTCACTCTCCGCGGCGCACGACCAGCGCCCCGAGTCCTTCCGCACCCTCGCGGCGCACTTCTTCCAGACGTTCCCGCAACTCGAGGGTCTGCGCTTCACCCACACCTGGGGCGGCGCGATCGACACCTGCACACGGTTCTTCCCGTTCTTCGGCACCGGTCACCGGGGCCGTGTCGCGCACGTCGCCGGTTACACCGGCCTCGGAGTGGGGATGACCCGGTTCGCCGCGGACGTCCTGCTCGATCTCCTCGCCCTGGACGAGGCCGGTCCCAGTGAACTCACCGAGCTCGACCTCGTCCGCTCCACCCCGTTGCCCTTCCCCCCGGAACCGCTGGCCTGGGCCGGGGTGGAGTTGACGACCCGCTCCCTGGTGCATGCCGACGCCCACGACGGTCGCCGCAACCTCTGGCTCAAGGCACTGGACCACTTCGGCCTGGGTTTCGACTCCTGACCCGGGCCACCGGCGGCACCGGGGTCAGCTGTCGAGGTTCGCCATCACGTGCTTGATGCGCGTGTAGTCCTCCATGCCGTACATCGACAAATCCTTGCCGTAGCCGGAACTCTTGAAACCCCCGTGCGGCATCTCGGCGACGAGGGGGATGTGGGTGTTGATCCAGACGCAGCCGAAGTCGAGACGCGCGGAGACCCGCATGGCCCGGCCGAAGTCCTTCGTCCACACCGAGGACGCGAGGCCGTACTTCGTCCCGTTGGCCCAACCGAGCGCCTCCTCCTCGTCGGTGAAGCGCTGCACCGTGATGACCGGCCCGAAGATCTCGTTCTGCACGGCCTCGTCGTCCTGACGCAGACCGCTGACGACGGTCGGCTGGTAGTAGAACCCGTTCGCCAGGTCCCCGTCGGCGCGTGCGCCGCCGGCACCGAGGACGGCGTGGTCGGGCAGCCGGTCCACGAACCCCGAGACGTGCGCGAGCTGGTTGGCGTTGTTCACCGGTCCCAGTGCCGCGTCGTCGTCATCCGGCAGACCCACCTTGGTGGCTCTGGCCTGCTCGGCCAGCGCCGCGACGAAATCGTCGTGGATGCGCGGCGAGGCGAGTACTCGGGTCGCGGCCGTGCAGTCCTGCCCGGCGTTGAAGTACCCCGCGCCGGCGATGGCCGCGGCGGCGGCCTCGACGTCGGCGTCGTCGAAGACGATGACGGGCGCCTTGCCACCGAGTTCCAGATGCACGCGCTTGACGGCGCGGCTCGCCGCCTCCGCCACCTGGGCACCGGCCCGGATCGACCCGGTGATGGCGACGAGTTGCGGGGTGGGGTGCTCGACGAGCGCACGGCCGGTGTCCCGGTCGCCACAGACGACGTTGAGGACGCCCGGCGGCAGGATCTCGTTGGCGATCTGGGCGAGCAGCACCGTCGACGCGGGGGTCGTGTCGGAGGGTTTGAGCACGATCGTGTTACCGGCCGCGAGGGCGGGGCCGATCTTCCAGATCGCCATCATGAGCGGGTAGTTCCAGGGGGTGACCTGACCGACCACCCCGATGGGTTCACGGCGGATCCACGACGTGTGGCCCGCGAGGTACTCCCCCGCCGCGCGACCCTCGAGCACGCGGGCGGCGCCGGCGAAGAAACGGAGCTGATCGACGGCGGGCGGTAGTTCCTCGGAACGGGTCAACGCGATCGGCTTCCCGGTGTTCTCGACCTCGGCGGCGATGAACTCCTCGGCGCGCTCCTCGATGGCGTCCGCGAGGTCGAGCAGGAACTTCTGGCGCTCCGAGGGTGTCGTGCGCCCCCAGGTCGTGAAGGCCGACGCGGCCGCGGAATAGGCCGAGTCGACATCGACAGCCGCGGACAGCGGTGCCGTCGCGTAGACCTGGCCCGTCGAGGGATTGACGACGTCGGTCGTCCGGCCGTCCGCCGCCGGCACCGCCTTACCGCCGATGATGTTGGTGATGGTTGTGGTCATGAAACCC
>JBPBQU010000570.1:0-6558 GCA_050955085.1 Janthinobacterium lividum
CGCGCGGGGTCCTTCCCCACCGGCACCCGCGTACGTCCGCGAACGAACTCGACCGTCCCGGCCTCCAGCCAGTCCAGCAGCAGCGCCACGGGATCCATCCGATCCCCCAGCTCGCGACGCAGTACCTCGACGAGCGGGCCGTCGACGAGGTTCGGTTCGGCACCCGCCTCGACCCCCGCAGCCAGGACATCCAGCGCCCGCCACCCCGCAGCGACGATGGGGACGGCGCTCAGTGCCGCCAGCTCGTCGTCGAGCGGTACGGACAGGGCGACGGCCTCGAGCGCGTCCAGCACGCTGGCCTCAGCGGACACGTCGGCGCCGATACCACCTGAGGCGACGTCCAGGCAGTCGCCGAGGTCATCGGATTCGCCCTGCCACGCTCCGGTCTCACCCAGGAACATCAGGTAGGTCGTCCACGCCACCCGGGTCTCGTCGACGAGCTCCTGGGCATCGAGTCCGTTGTGCTCGGCCACCGCAGGGACGACCTGGGTGAACAACGATCGCAGTTCTCCGGCGGAGAAAACGGTCGCCGAATTCGGTGCGACGGTCCGCGGGGTCGCGTCACCTCCGTCCAACAGCAACCAGCCGAGGGACTCCATGAGTCGCGCCTCGATGTCGGCGACGGGCAGGACGCTCGCGTCGCCCGCTCCGGTCTCCTCCTCCGACAGGAGGAACCGGCGGTAGGGCACCTGCAGGTCGCCGAGGGCCCGGCCACCCGCACGCAACGGGGACATCACCCCGGCCGGGCGGCCGGTGTGGGCATGGCGGGTGGTCTTCTTCTTGGGCACGACGGCACCTCGCTCTCGCGGACGAAACCCCGACAGCGTATCCAGCGTCCGCGGCGTCTGCGATGGGCGCAGCCCCCACAGGCCGCTGCCCCAGGCCGCTGAACCCCAGGCCGCTGAACCCCAGGCAGCTGAACCATGGCGCCGGCCGGGCTCACCCGTGCCGACCCCCCGGCACCGGGTCGAACACCCTTCGCGCCTCACGCCGGCAGCGAGGACACCGCCACCCGTGCCTGGATGAGGATCGGCAGGTGATCCGAACCGCCCTGGTCCAGGGTGACGACGCTGTCGACGTGCATGCCCTCCGAGATCGCGAAGTCGAAGTGACCGCGGAACCTGCGCCGCGCGTACGTCGGCTGGTCGCTGTGGGAGACGAGGTACCCCTGCTCACCCAACCGGCGGCCGAGTGAACTCGCGAACCACGGGTAGTTGAAATCACCCACCACGAGCGCGGCCGAACCGTGCGCCGCGGTGCGGATCGCCTGCAGGGCGCCCGAGATCTGGTGGCGGCGCATGGCGTTGGTCGCCGAGAGCGGCGCGGTGTGGATCGAGGCCACGGTCAGGGGCGTGCCCCCGGTCTGCTCGTCGTCGAAACGGACCGCCAGTAGTCGTTCGTGGGCGGGCGCGAGGAAGCGGTCGTGCATCGAACGCCGCAACGGCACGGTCTGGGTCCCGTACAGGCGTAACCGTTCGGGGCGGTAGTAGAGCGCGAGTCCGAGCCGGTTGCGCTGGGTCGCCCCGGCCAGGGTCAACCCCCCCACCTGCTCCGGCAGGCCGAGCGTCGTCGCCTCCTGCAGGCACAGCACGTCCGCCTGATGGGCCACGGCCAGCGCGAGGATCTCCTTGCCGGCCCGGCCCTCGTGCAGGTTGTAACTGATCACCCGCAGCGGCCGTCCGCTCATGAGCGCTCTCCCATGCCCTGATCTTCCTCCACCACTCGACCGTTGCCACCTCGACGAGCCGCGGTGCCTGCTCCCCACCCTGACAGAGACGAACCCGCCGACACCCGGCGCACGGGGGTCATCGGCGCACGGGCACTCATGCTTGACGTGTTGACGGTGCCAGGACAGCCCACCCCGATCTCAGGTCTGCGCGACCTGCAACCGTTCAAGTGCGGCGTCGGAGAGCGGCGCACCGGCGAGGCGCGCGGCGTGCACGGCAGCACCCACCACCGGGGTGAAGCGCGGACGGCGCAGGTCGTAACCCGCATCCAACCGGTTCTCGAACCCGGTGAGCACCTCCGGCACGGAGAAGACCCCACCGGAGTAGGAGAGGGGGACCACCTCCCCCGCCTCGAAACCCAACCGGCGCCGCGTCGCGTGGACGAGGTGGGCGAGTTCGCTCCCGGCCTCGGCGAGCAGCGCGGCCGCGGTCTCGTCACCGCGGCGAGCGGCCGCGACGAGCGGCCGCGACAGCGACGCGATCTCGCGCCGCGCCCCCGACCACCGGTTGAGGACCACGTCGACGACGTCGAGGTCGACACCGAGTCCGAGATGGTCGCGCAGCACGTCCAGCAACGGCCCTGCACTCGCGCGGCCGTCGCTCATCCTGGTGAACGCCTGCAGGGCACGGATACCGAGCCAGTACCCGGAGCCCTCGTCCCCGAAGAGCTCACCCCAGCCACCCACCCGGACACCCACCCCCGCCCGCTCGCCGTAGGTCATCGACCCGGTGCCGCTGATGACGTTGATGCCGTCGTGACCCCCCAGCGATCCCGCCCAGCCGCACACCATGTCGTTGTCGCAGCGGTAGCGATCGCTCCCGAGCACGGTCGCCGGCAACGCCTCGAGTCGCGCCACGTCGGCACTCACCTCACCGAAGGCGGGGAGGCCGAGGAACGTGAACTCGACCGCCGGAGGGGTCGTGCCCGCCAGGGAGCACACCGCGGGGACCGCGGCCCCCAGGACGCGCGCGACGAGATCCGTGCCCTCGACGGACCCCAGGTAGTAGGAACTGGGCGCGTCGAGGCGGGCGAGGACCTCACCGTCTCGGGAGATCAGGCACAGCGCGGTCCCACTGCCCCCGCCGTCGACGCCGAGGTAGGTCATGGTTGCAGCGGGTGGACCCTCACGCCCTGGACGACGCGGTTCACCTCGCCGTCCGGGAACGGGTTGTCGGGTGTGCGGCCGGTGGCGAGGGAGAACCGCAGCGCGAGCAACTGGGCCACCATGACGAAAGGCAGCGCGAGCAGCGCATCCCCGACCTCCTCGAGCCCCTCGACCCGCCACCCCTCCCCTGCCCCCGGCACGGGACCGCTCGCGGCGACGACCAGGACGTTCCCGGCACCGAGTGACGCCCGGAGTTCCGCCGCGATGTCCTCGTCGTAGCGGCGGGTGTAGGGATCGTTGGAGAGGAACACCACCGCGAGCGTCCCCTCGCGCAGCACGGCCTTGGGGCCGTGCCGGAAACCCAGGGCGGTGTCGAAAAAACTGACGATCGAACCCGCGGTGAGTTCCAGCAGCTTGAGTGCGGATTCCCGCGCCAGCCCGCCCAGCACCCCGCTGCCCAGGTAGACGACGCGGTCGTATCCGCGGGCCGCGATCTCCGCCAGTTCGTCCCCGCTACGCAGGACCTGTTCACCCGCGCCGGCGAGGCGTTTCACGAGATCGCCATCCGTGGACGGGGTGTCACCTGCGGACGGGGCGAGCACGAGCCACGTCGCGAGCAGCATCGAGGTGAAACTCGACGTCATCGCGAAACCCTTGTCATCGGTGGCCGCGGGCATGAGCAGGACCAGCGACGACGCGGATCCGGCGTGGTCCAGGGCGAGCCGCCCGTCGGGGTTGCACGTGACGACGAGGTGATGCACGGACGTGAGGCAGGTGGACGCGATGACGGTGGCGGCGACGCTCTCCGGGCTGTCCCCGGAGCGTGCGCAGGACACGAACAGGGTGGGGACGTCCTCGGCGAACACCTCGCGGGGGTTGGACACGACGTCCGTGGTCGCGACGGCGTCGACCCGCCGCCCCAGCGCCCGGGCCAGCGCCGGGGCCAGCACCGCGCCCACGAACGCCGAGGTCCCGGCGCCGGACAGGACGATCCGTGACCCGGGGTGCGCGAGGAGAGGGTCGAGGAAACTGCGAACCTCCTGTTCCCGGTGTCGCACGACCTCGGCCACGTCGCACCACACCTCGGGTTGCTGGGAGATCTCGGTCGCCGTCGCGCTCCCCCCGCGGGCAGCGATGTCGGCCTCCTCACCGGCCGGGAACCGCCGGGACGACACGCGCTGACCGTCGCTGCCGTCGGGGGTGGAGGTGGTGGTGCTGGGGGTACTCACGAGGTGCTCCTGACACGGTCGGGGCAGGTCGACCGCGGTCAAGCCGGATCGACGTCGATGGTCTCAAGGGTGCGATGACTTCACCGGGGTCGCGACAGCAGTGGAGGCGAAACGCTCCAGCACGCGACGGGATCTTTCGACCTGGGCGTGCAGGAGTTCTCACAGGTCGTCCTGCTCGCCGAGGTATTTCATGCTCGCGTCCCGCCCGCCGTGCAGGCCCCACGGCTTCGCGGTGCTCGGTGTGCGCCACGAACGTGCTGCGCGCACCGATCAGCACGATCGAGTCGCTCATTTGGTACTCCCGGCCAGCAGGCCGTTCACGATGTACCGGTTGAAGATCAGCGCCAGGACGGCCGGGACGGCGACCGCGAGGACACCGGCCGCGTTGAGCAACGTGGAGGGCACCACGTGGCGGCCTTGCAGGGCGGCGATGACGACCGTCAGGGGTTGGGTGGAGATGTCACTGGAGAGGACGAGGGGGAACAGGAACTGTGCCCAGGCGAACAGGAACGTGATGAGCGCGGTGGAGATGATCCCCGGCCGGGCCAGCGGAAGCAGCAGATACCACAGGACCTGCAGTCGGTGTGCCCCGTCCATCAAGCCGGCTTCCTCGATGCTGACCGGCAGACTCGCGAAGTAGTTGTGCAGGATCCAGGTGGCCAGCGGGAGGAAACCCGACACGTAGACCAGGACGATGCCCGTGTAGGTGTTCACCAGCCCGAACGTGCTCATGATGCGGTACAGCGGGATGAGCGTGGTGTAGGCGGGGAAGGCCATCGTCGCCAGCACGGCGTAGAACAGGACGTTACGGCCGCGGAACTGCATACGCGCGAAGGCGTAACCGGCCAGCGTCGCCAGCAGGACGGTGACGATGGTGGCCAGCCCGCACTCGACGACGATGTTCAGCGACGCCCGGCGGATCTGGGTCGCCACGTCTCCCGACCCGGTGAGCAGCGCCCGGTAGTTGTCGAGCGTGGGGTGCAGCGGCAGGTAGTGCGCGGGGGCCGCGCGCGCATCCCCCTCGGTCTGCACACTGGTCTTGAGGGCCCAGTAAATCGGGACGAGCGACCACAGCAGGACGAGGGCGACGCCGATCCAACGCAACGTCGGGGTTCGGGTCCTCACAGTTCGACCCTCCGATACACGGTGCGTACCACCACGAGGGAGATCAACAGGGTGACGACGGTGATGAGCAGGGAGAGCGCGTAACCCTCCCCGAAGTCGAGGTTCTGGAAGCTGACGAAGTAGGTCTGCATGGTCACCGACGCGCCCGTGTCCGCGGCCCCGTTCAGCACGTAGGGCTGGTCGAACACGTTGAGCGTCGCGATGACGGCCTGCACCATCGCGACGGCGATGCCGGGGCGGGCCAGCGGCAGCGTGATCCGTGCGAACGCGGACCACGGACCGCACCCGTCGATCTCGGCGGCCTCGTACAACTCGTCCGGGACGACCTGCAGCGCGGCCAGGATCAGCAGGGCGGAGAGCGGGGTGATCTGCCACACCTGCACGAGTTCGATGAGTGCGATGGTCAGCAACCGGTGTTGGCCCAGCAACACCGCATCACCCGACCCGAGGTTCAGGGTGGATACCAAGCTGTTGACCAACCCTGAGTTCGGGTCGAAGATCCCACTCCAGAGGATTCCCTCGACCACGCCCGGCAACGCCCACGGCAGGATGAGCACCGCGATCACCAGGCTGCGTCCGCGGAAGGCTTTCTGCAGTACGACGGCCACCGCGACACCGAGAACCGTCGAGAGGGCAACCCCGACGACGACGTAGAACGCGGTGTTCGCGATGGAACCCACCACGGCCTTGTCGTGCGCGAGGCGGACGAAGTTCCCGAACCCGTCGAACCGTGTCGGCGGGTCGAGTGCGTTCACCCGGAAGAACGACTGGACCACCGTGAACACGGCCGGGACCAGCGCCAGGAGGACGATGAAGACGATGACCGGGCCGACGAGAAGATAAGGCAGAACGTCGACGCGGCCCCGTCGGACGGGCATGACCGCGCTGGGACCACCCGACCCACCGTCCGGCGCGTGAATCTTCCCGTGGGTCTTTCCGTGGTTCCTGGACGAAGACGCGCGCTGAGCGGACGGGGAGCTCACGACCCGCTCGCGAGTTGGTCCGCGGTGTCCGCGATGGCCTTCATTGCTGCGTCCACCGTCATCGATCCGGTCGCCGCCGCGTGCAGGTTCGTGTAGACGGCGTTGGAGAACTGCGGGTACCAGGCCGGCGCGCCACCCTCGAACACGGGTTTGGAGGACTTGAGCAGCTCCGTCAGGACGTCACCCTGCACGAGGTTCCCACCCGAGGTCATCTTCTCGACCGCGGACAGGTGCGACGGCATGGTGTAGGAGGTGTACGCCTTCTCCGGTCCGTTGACCCCCGCGAAGTCGGCCTGCTGGGCGGGGTCGGTGAACCACTCGATGAACTTGGCGGCCGCGTCCGGGTACTTGGCCTCCTTGGGGATCCCGATACCGTCGGGGTTGGAGA
>JBPBQU010000571.1:0-6248 GCA_050955085.1 Janthinobacterium lividum
CGGTGGTGCGCTGCTCGAACTCCTCGACCCCGACCTGGATCAGCGGGTCCTCGCCGAGGCCGTCCGGCGGGGTCGGGTGCGCGCGTTCGCGCCCGTCGTCCCGTCGCTGTCCGAACTCTTCCAGGAAGTCTCCCGGTGAGTTCCGCGGACGATACGGTGTCGCGGCAGTGGTGGATCGTGGCCCAGCGTGAGATGCAACAACGGCTGCGGGACAAGGGTTTTCTGTTCTCCACCGGTTTGCTGCTGCTGATCGTGCTGGCCGCCACGTTGCTGCCGGTCTTGCTCTCGGGCGGTGCACAGCACTACGACGTCGCGGTGACGGGTGAATCCAGGTCCCTCCTCACCCCGCTCGCGGGGGAGGATCCTGACACGACCATCGCCGTGCGCGAGGTCGCGGATGCGCACGCGGTGGAGGCGCTGGTCCGCGCCGGGGACGTCGACGCGGCGGTGCTGCCCGCGACGGGCGGGGTGAGTGGGGTGGACGTGGTCGGTGAGCGTTCCGTCCCGAGTGGCCTCACCGACGTCCTCAGCCGGCGGATCAGTTCCGCCCAGGTGCTCGCGGGATTCACCGCGCTCGGGTTGGACCCGGCCGACACCTCCCGGGTGCTCGCGACCCCGCCGCCCGCGGAACGACTGCTGGCTCCCGACGCCGTGGACCCGGTGGTCACCTATGCCCTGGGGCTCGCCTTCGCCCTGCTGTTCTTCCAGACCGTGGTCATCTTCGGGTACTCGATCGCGCAGAGCGTGGTGCAGGAGAAGCAGACCCGCGTCATCGAGTTGCTCGTCACGACCGTCCCGGTGCGCCAGCTACTCGTCGGCAAGATCCTCGGCAGCGGGTTGCTCGCGTTGGGGCAGCTCCTGCTGATCGTGGCCGCGGGGCTGGTCGGCCTCGCCATCGGCCGGCGTGAACTCCTCGAGTCGTTGCCGGGCATCCCGGCCGCGGGGGTCTGGTTCCTGGTCTTCTTCGTCTTCGGGTTCGCGATGCTGTCCTGCCTGTGGGCGGCCGCGGGGGCGATGGCGAGTCGGCTGGAGGACCTGCAGTCCACCGCGACCCCGATCCAGATGCTCGTGATGCTGCCGTTCTTCGCGGCGGTCTTCGCCAACGATCCCGGAACACTGCAGACCGTGCTGTCCTACGTCCCGTTGTCCTCGCCCATGGTCATGCCCAAACGGTTGCTGCAGGGTGACGCGGCCTGGTGGGAACCGGTGCTCTCGCTCGGTGTCATCGCCCTCACGGCCTTCGTCCTGGTCGCCGTCGCGCGCCGGATCTACGAGAACTCCCTGTTGCAGACGGGCCGCAGCCTCAGCCTGCGGGCCGCTTGGCAGCGCGCGACCTGATTCCACTCGGGGAAGGTGATGCAGGTCACTCCCACCCGGTACAGTCCGGGTGCGAACATCGGCTGCCCCCGCGGGAGATCCTCTGCGGGAGCTGGACAGTGAGGGGTTGGCATGAGTACCGAGGCACTCACCCACATAGTGGCCGACACCGAACGGTCGAAACTGCGCAAGCATTTCGGCCGCGCGGACATCTTCTTCTTCCTCGTCTGCACACTCGTCGGTGTCGACGGCCTGGGCACGCTCGCCACCGAGGGCGGGCAGGGTTTCACCTGGTTGCTCCTGTGCGTGCTCCTCTTCGCCGTCCCCTCCGCGATGCTGCTCGCCGAACTCGGCGCCACCTACCCCGACGAGGGTGGCCCCTACGTCTGGGTGCGGATGGCGTTCGGACACCTCGCGGGGGCGGTCAACAACTTCTTCTACTGGGTCACCAACCCGGTGTGGATGGGCGGGACGCTCGTCGGGACGGCCATGGGCGGGTTCATCACCTTCTTCCACGGCGGGGAGAACTATTCCACGTCAGTGAACTACGTCATCGGGGCGGTGTTCATCTGGGCCGGGGTGCTCTTCGCCGTCCTGTCCTTCAAGGTCGGCAAGTGGATCGCTACCATCGGGGCGATCGCGCGCTTCGTCCTACTCGGCCTCTTCAGCGTCCTTGTCGTGGCCTACGGCGTCGAGCACGGTTTCCACGGCCCCGCCGCCGGGGATTACCTGCCCAGCTTCTCGGGCTTCGTCGCCCTGGTCCCACTCGTCCTGTTCAGCCTCGTCGGCTTCGAGCTGCCCAGCGCTGCGGGTGAGGAGATGACCGACGCCAGCAAGGACGTACCCGCCGGTATCGCCAAGTCTGTCGTCGCCACCGGGTTGCTCTACGGGGTCCCCGTGCTCGGGATCCTGCTGGTCCTGCCCACCGACCAGGCCAGCGGGCTCACCGGGTTCCCGGACGCGATCCGCCAGTCGCTCAGCGTCTTCGGCGGCACCGTGACCATCGCCGCCGACGGGACGACGATGACCACCCTGACGTCGTTCTCCAGTTCGGTCGGTTACGTCCTGGGGGTCCTGGTGGCCGTCGTCGCGTTCACCTCGGGGTTGACCTGGATCATGGGTTCGGACCGCACCCTCGCGGTGTCCTGCTACGACGGGGCGGGGCCGCGGGCGTTGGGGCGGTTCTCGCAGCGTTTCGGCACCCCGGTGCGGGTGAACGTGCTCTCGGGGGTCGTGTCGAGTGTCGTCTTCGTCGCCGCCACCGAGATCACCGACGGGGACGTCGCGAAGTTCTTCGGCGTCGTCCTGGCCCTCGCCGTCTCTACCACGCTGATCTCCTACCTCGGCATCTTCCCCGCCGCGTGGTGCCTGCGCCGCCGCAACCCCGACGTGGCCCGCCCCTACAGCTCACCCGTCATCGGCCTGACCACGCTCCTGTCCATGGCGTGGATCGCCTTCTGCACCCTGCAGCTGCTGTTCCCGGGCGCGGGTGACGGTTGGTTCAGTGCGGACTACCGCCCGGAGGGCTGGGAGTTCTCCGAGCGGTGGACGTACCTGCTCACCGAACTCGTGCCGCTCGTGGTCTTCACGGCCATCGCCACGGTGTTCTGGGTGATCGGTCGGCGGGAGTCACGACAGGTGATCGAGGTCTGAGCCCACCTCCGTCACGGGGCAGGATGGGCGGGTGGATCCCGAACAGCCTGACTCTTTCGAACCTGAGCGACCCATCGAATTCGTCGAACCCCAACGTGTCGTCGGTGTCGGCCCGTGGGAAGGGGAGTGGCCCGACGACGCGCGCTACGACCCGGAGCTGCTGCGGGACGGTGACCGGCGCAACGTCGTGGACGCGTACCGCTACTGGTCGAACGCCGCGATCGTCGCCGACCTCGACACCCGTCGCCATCCCGTCCATGTCGCCGTCGAGAACTGGCAGCACGACGCGAACATCGGTTCGGTCGTGCGGACGGCCAACGCCATCAACGCCGCGGGGGCGCACGTCGTCGGACTCAAGCGGTGGAATCGTCGAGGTGCCATGGTCACCGACCGCTACCTCAGCGTCCACCACCACACCGACGTCGCGGCGCTCGCCCGGTGGGCGCGCGATCGTGAGCTGCCGATCGTCGGCATCGACAACGTCGAGAGTTCGGTGGCGCTGGAGACCTACGATCTTCCGCGCGCCTGCGTCCTCCTCTACGGCCAGGAGGGGCCGGGGTTGAGCGAGGCGGCGCTCGCGGCGTGTGTCGACGTCCTGGCGATCGCGCAGTTCGGTTCGACCCGCTCGATCAACGTGGGCGCGGCCGCGGCGATCGCGATGCACGCCTGGGTGCGCCGGCACGTGTTCGACCAACGCCCCTGAGCGGGGATCAACTCGTGGGCCGCTGCGACCGCCGGTGAGCGCTACCCGGGTGGGTGTCGGGGAGTCGGCGGTGACCGACGCCGAAGAGGTTCTCCCGCAACGTCGTCCCCTCGTACTCGGTGCGGTAGCGCCCGCGGCGCTGCAACTCGGGCACGACGTAGCGGCCGAAGTCCGCGACGGTACCCGGGTGGACGAGGTTGCGCAGCAGGAACCCGTCGAGGTCGAACTCCTCCATCCACCCTTCCATGGCGTCAGCCACGTCCTCCGGGGACCCGACGGTGAACAGGCACGAGTTGTTCGTCATGTCCGAGGCCTTGTCGATCATGTCGCCGACCGTGGTCTGCACCGGGTACATGCCGGTTCCACTGCGGTGACCCCCGAATCCGTCCATCGCCAGGGCGGTTGACAGCAGGCGTTCCCGAGGATGCGCAGTGGGATCGAAACCGTTGCCGAACAGGTGTGCGAGGTAACCGTCGGGGCGGGTAAGCGCCCGGAACGACGCCTCCTTGGCCCGGGCCTCCTCGGTGTTCGCGCCGGTGATGACGGTGGCCTCGGCGAGCGTGCGCAGAGCGTAGGCACCGCGACCGAGCCGTTGCGCCTCGTCCCGGATGTCGACGACGGCCTGCTTCAGGTCCTCCGGCGTGCGTCCGACGAGAAACGCGACCTCGGCGTGGGTGGCGGCGAAACGGCGACCACGCTCGGACATCCCGGCCTGGAAGATGACCGGGGTCCGCTGGGGGGAAGGTTCGAGAAGGTGTGGGCCGGCGCTGCGGTAATGCTCACCGACGTGGTCGATGCGGTGGACCTTGGCCGGGTCGGCGTACACCTGATCCACCCGGTCCGCGACGACGGCGTCGTCCTCCCAGCTCTCCTCCCACAACCGGTAGCAGACCTCCATGAACTCGTCGGCGCGGTCGTAGCGCCCGGCCGAGTCGAGGTCGGTACGGAAACCGTAGTTGTCGTTGGCGTTCGGCGTGTAGGACATGACGACGTTCCACCCGGCCCGCCCACCCGTCAGGTGGTCGAGGGTGGACATGCGCCGGGCGTGACCGAAGGGGTGCTCGTACGTCGCGGACACGGTCGCCCCGAAACCCAGGTGGGTCGTCGAGGCGGCCATGGTCGCCATCGTGACGACGGGATCGAGGATCGGGACGTGCATGCCCTCGCGGATGGCGACGTCCATCGTGCCCCGGAAGCCGGCGGCGATCCCGGACAGGTCGGCGAAGAACAACGCGTCGAGTTTCGCTTCCTCGCACAGACGCGCGATCTCCACCCAGAACGAGGCCTCGGTGTAGCGCGTCTTCTGGTTCTCGGGGTGCGCCCACAAGCCGTAGTTGTTGTGGCTGACGGTCGCCATGTCCAGCAGGCAGACGTGGATCTGGCGATCGCGGGCCGACGGTTCACCGCTCACCGGTTGTACCTCGGGGCCGGGCCGCGCAGCTGCGCCCACACCTCGTCGCAACGGTTCAGGACGTCGGTGGGCAGCGGGCCCCCGTCGGATGCCGCCAGGTTGAGCAGCAGTTGGGCGGGGGAGGAGGCGCCGAGCAGGACCGCACCCACGGTGGGATGGTGCAGTGTCCAGCGCAACGAGAGTTCCACGAGACCGATACCCGCCTGGTCCGCGATCGCGGTCAACGCGTCGACGGCGGCGAACTGCTGGTCGTTCCAGTAACGGTCGCGGTACGCCGCTCCGGTGAACCTGCTGCCGTCGGCCGGGGCGCTGTCGAGGCGGTGTTTGCCCGTCAGGAGACCACCCGCCAGGGGGTTGTAGACGATCGAGAACCACCCCTTGTCGTCGGCCGCGGCGGCGTATTCGTCCTCCAGGTCGCGGGCCAGCAGGTTGAGCATGACCTGGGAGACGGTGATGGTCGCCCGCCCGGCCTGCTCGGCCAGACGCTGGGCCTCGACCAGTTGCCAGGCGGCGTAGTTCGAAGCGGCCACGGAACCCACCTTGCCCGCGGTGACGAGGGCGGCCATCGCGGCCAGCGACTCCTCCAGCGGGACGTCCCAGTCGGGTTGGTGCAGGTAGTACAGATCGAGGTGGTCGGTGCGCAGCCGGCGCAGACTTGCCTCCACGGCCGTGACGATCGCCCGGGCCCTGAGCCCGCGGTCCTCGGGGGCGGGGCCGTGCGGGTTGAACACCTTGCTCGCCAGGACGAACTCCTCACGGCGCCCGAGCAGGATCTCACCGAGGATCTCCTCGGAGCGCCCCTCCTGATAGGAGTTGGCGGTGTCGATGTGTTGGACTCCCGCCTCGGCGGCGAGGTCGACCATCACCCGGGCTGCGTCGGCGTCGACCTGACCACCGAACGTCATGGTGCCGAGGACGAGCGAGGAGGTCTTGAGGCCTGTCGATCCGAGTTCCAGGGTTTTCACGGTTTCCTCTCGCGACCGTCAACCGTCGACGGACGTGGTGTGCAGGGCGGAGCTGAGACCACCGAGATAGGTGTGCATGTCGTCGTGGGTCTGTTGCATGTGCGCGTCCATGGCCAACCGCGCCGCGGTCGGGTCACCGCTGCGCAGCGCCTCGAGGATGCGGGCGTGGTGGTCGACGGCATGGGTGCTGCACTCTGAG
>JBPBQU010000572.1:0-6230 GCA_050955085.1 Janthinobacterium lividum
GTTGCGACGGTGCTCGTCCAGTCCGGCACCCTGCACGTCGGCGACGCGATCGTCGCGGGCACCGGGTACGGACGAGTGCGCGCCATGCTCGACGAGCACGGTTCCTCGCTCGCGGAGGCGACCCCGTCGCGTCCGGTGCAGGTACTGGGTCTGACGTCGGTGCCGGGTGCCGGTGACACGTTCCTGGTGGCGCCCGACGACCGCACCGCACGTCAGATCGCCGAGAAGCGCGAGGCCGCCGAACGCAACGCGGCCCTGGCGAAGGCGCGTAAGCGCATCTCGCTGGAGGACTTCACGGCGGCGTTGGAGCGCGGCAAGGTCGAGAGCCTCAACCTCATCCTCAAGGGTGACGGTGCGGGTTCGGTCGAAGCCCTCGAGGACGCCCTCATGAAGATCGATGTGGGCGAGGAGGTCGAGCTGCGCGTCATCGACCGCGGGGTCGGGGCCATCACGAAGAACAACGTGAACCTCGCCGTCGCCTCGAACGCGATCATCATCGGGTTCAGCGTCCGCCCCGAGCAGCAGACCAAGGAGTACGCGGATCGCGAAGGTGTCGACATCCGCTACTACTCGGTCATCTACCAGGCGATCGACGACGTCGAGAGCGCGCTGAAGGGCATGCTCAAGCCGGAGTTCGAGGAGGTTCAACTGGGGACCGCGGAGATCCGCGAGATCTTCCGTTCCTCGAAGTTCGGCAACATCGCGGGCACGCTCGTTCGTTCGGGTCTCATCCGACGCAACACCAAGGCGCGCGTCCTGCGCAACGGTGTGGTGCACGGTGACAACCTGACCATCGAGTCGTTGCGACGGTTCAAGGACGATGCCACCGAGGTCCGCGAGGGCTACGAGTGCGGTATCGGCCTCGGGTCGTACAACGACCTGCAGATCGACGACGTCATCGAGACGTTCGAGATGCAGGAGAAGTCGCGCGGCTGACGCCGTCCGGCGCGGGGCTCACCTCATCCGAGGTGGGCCCCGCTCCGCTTCTCACCCCTCGTTCTCCACCCCGGTCGGACCATGACGGGACAAATTCGGTGGACCGGGTCCAGCGGATCGAATATCACTGAGTCATGTTCGTTGCAGCACTGACCATCGACCTCCTCCTCGGCGACGTGCATTCGCTCAAGGACAAGCGCAGCCTCGTGCGGCCTCTTGTCGCGGAACTACGGCGATCCTTCGAGGTGGCCGCAGCCGAGACCGGAAGCCTCGACCTGCATCGCCGGGCGGAGGTGGCGGTGGCCGTGGTCGCAGCTGATACGACGCATTGCACAGACGTGCTCGACCGGTGTGAGCGACTCGTCGCCGCGCACCCGGAGTTCCAGATCCTCTCCGTCCGGCGGCAGTACCTGTCGTCGGACGACTAACACCCAGGAGCCTCCCGTGGCGGACCCCACCCGCGCCCGCAAACTCGCCGACCGCATCAAGGTGATCGTCGCCGAGGCGCTCGAGAAGCGTGTGAAGGACCCCCGGCTGGGGTTCGTGACGGTCACCGACGCCCGCGTCACGGGTGACATGCAGCATGCGACGATTTTCTACACGGTGTTCGGCAGTGACGACGACCGTCAGGCCACCCGCGCCGCGCTCGAGAGCGCCAAGGGCGTGCTGCGCGCCGAGGTCGGCAAGCGCACCGGAATCCGGCTCACCCCAACCCTCACCTTCGAGGCCGACGACATCCCGCAGACCTCGGCGCAGATCGAGGAACTGCTGCGGACGGCGGCCGAGCAGGACGCGCGCGTCGCCGCCCTGGCCGCGGGCGCCCAGCCCGCCGGGGAGGCTGACCCGTACCGGAAGCCTGTCGAACTCGACGACGACGACGACGACGACGACGACGACGACGACGACGACGACGAGGACGCCGGAGTCGTCCGCTAACCCGTTCGAGCACCTGCGGACGGTGAACGTCGCGTGCCAGGGTGCCTTTCATGGATCAGCTGCCAGGTGACGACGGTTTCTCTGTGGACAGCGGTTTCCGGGCGTTCTCGGCGATCTTCACGGTCGGAATCGTGATCATGGCGCTGTTCGGGATCGGATTCGTGGTGGCCGGTGTCGTGCTCGTCGTGCGTGCCCGCCGCCGGGCGGCGCAGGCCGCGACCTGGGCCGTCCGGGGACGTACGACCACGGGGACGGTGGTGGACAACCGCATCGAGTCCCATCCTGACCGTCGCCTGGTCTTCGCGCCCGTCGTCCGCTTCGAGGCGGACGGGCGCGAGGTGACGGTCGTGGGGGACCAACGTTGGAACCGGTCGTTCGTCACCGGCCTTCCGGCGCGGGTGGTCTACGACCCGGCCACCCCTGACCGTGCCGTCGTGCGGGCGCAGGGGGGCAGCGTCTTCGGGTCGGTGGGCAGCGGCATCCTCCTGGCCGTGTTCGGGGTGCTCTTCCTCACGGTGCTCAGCGTGATCGCGCGGGGGTTCGCGTCGATGTGAGCGGTCGGTCCTCACTGATGGCAGCCGTGAGGAGCGCGCCTCGGCCGGGGACGAGGAGAGCCACCAGGGCCGCCACGGCGACGAAACCGGCGCCGACGAAGACGGCGTCGGGGGCGCCGGCCGTGAACCCCGCAGGGCTGAGATCCCCGCCCGAGTTCTGGAAGACAAGCGTGAGGATGGCGACGCCGAGGGCGAGACCGATCTCGCGCAGCGTCGCGTTGGCGGAGCTCGCCGTGGCGTGGTCGGTGCTGTCCAACCCGTGCAGGACGGCCGTGGCCGAGGGGGCGAAGACGAGTGCCGTGCCGATACCGGCGAGGACGAGGCCGGGGACGAGTTCGAGGTAGTGGGTGCCGGAACCGAGTTGAGCGGCGATCCAGGTGAGACCGCCGGTCGTGAGGACGAGACCCGAGACCAGCAGGGGGCGGGGCCCGATCCGTCCAGCGACGATCCCGGCGATCGGCGCGACGAGCATGGGGACGGCCGTCCAGGGCAGGGTCCGGATCCCGGCCTGCAGCGGGGTGTAACCCAAGGCGATCTGCAGGTCCTGGGTCAGCAGGAACACCGAGCCCATCGCACCCAGCTGGAAGAGGAACATCAAGGCGTTGGCAGCGGAGAAACTGCGGGAACGGAAGAGCCGCAACGGCAGCAGGGGAAAGCGTGCGGTGGCCTGGCGCAGGAGGAACCCGGTGAGGGCCACGATGCCCAGGACGAGCGGGACGAGGACGCCGGTTGAACCCCAGCCTTCCGCATCGACGTGCACGACGGCCCAGACCGTGGTGAACACCGCACCTGCCCCGAGCGCGATACCGGCGAGGTCGAGGGGGACACGGCGCCCGTACGACTCCGGCAGGGCCCAGAGGATCAGCGGCAGCGCGAGGACCGCGACGGGCACGTTCACCCAGAAGATCCACTGCCAGTTCAGCCCGTCGATGACGGCGCCGCCGATCACCGGGCCGAGTGCCACCCCGAGGCCGGTCACCCCGCCCCAGATCCCGATGGCCGCGGCGCGGCGTTCGGGGGGGACGGAGGAGGCCACGAGAGCCAGCGAGAGAGGGGTGATGGCGGCGGCGCCGACCCCCTGCACGGCGCGGGCCGCGATGAGCGTCTCGGGGGAGTTCGACAGTGCGGCCGCGATCGAGGCCAGCGTGAAAACGGCCATCCCGAGGAGGAAGACCCGCCGCCGTCCCCACCGATCGCCCACGGTCGCAGCCCCGAGCATGAGTGAGGCGAAGCTGAGCGTGAAGGCGTTCACGACCCACTGCAGTTGGTCCAGGGAGGCTCCGAGGTCGGTGTGCAGAACGGGCAGGGCCCCGGTGACCACGAGGTTGTCCAGGGTCGCCATGAAGACGGGGAGCGAGGCGGCGACGATCGCGACGGCGACCGGTGCACGACGACCGCCGGCAGTGGGTACTGGGGTGACGGTGCTGGGGGACACGGGCGCCTCTCGGTAGGCATCGGATGATTACCAGACTGTAGGTATCGAGTGATACCTTGTCAACATGACCCCGGAGGAGATCTCGGCCGGACCCGAACGCCGCATGTCCAAGGGGGACCGGCGGGAGCAGATCCTCGACGCCGCCGTCGCCGTCGTCGCCCGCAGTGGCTACGCCGGCACCAGCACCGACGACATCGCCCGGGCGGCAGGGGTTTCGCAGCCCTACGTGGTGCGCACCTTCGGTGGCAAACTCCCGCTCTTCGTCGCGCTGTTCGAACGAGCGGGGCAGAACATCGTGGATGCGTTCCTCGCCACGCCCGACGACGAGGCACAGGACGCCGCGCTCGGCCACGCGTACGTCGAGCTGATGAAGGACCGCGACAACCTGTTGGTGCTCATGCACTCGTTCACGGCCGGTGCCGACCCGGAGCTCGCGGCCGTCGCCCGCCGCACCGTCGCCGACGTCTACCGCGTGCTGCGCGACCGCTTCGGCAATGCCCAGGCCGCAGCCGACTTCTTCGCGCAGGGGATGCTCATCAACGTGCTCCTCTCCGTCGGGGCACCACA
This sequence comes from Janthinobacterium lividum, assembly GCA_050955085.1. Classification (GTDB taxonomy): domain Bacteria; phylum Actinomycetota; class Actinomycetes; order Actinomycetales; family Kineococcaceae; genus Kineococcus. The sequence goes on from JBPBQU010000572.1 coordinate 4,429, forward strand.
GCACCTGCAGGACGACGCCGACCTCGCCGAACTCACGTTCGCGGTGTGTGGCAAGGACCTCCCGGCGATCACGGCGCACTGGGCGTGAGCGGCGAGCAGCCCCGGGTCGACGTGGGGGACGGGATCCTGGTGGTCGACAAACCATTCGGGTGGACCAGTCATGACGTGGTCGGTCGTTGCCGGCGTCTCCTGGGGACGCGCCGCGTCGGGCACGCAGGCACCCTCGATCCTGCGGCCACCGGTGTCCTCGTCCTCGGCGCCAATCGCGGGACGAAGTTTCTCACCCACCTCGTCGCGCACGACAAGGCCTACACCGCGACGATCCGGCTCGGGGTCGCGACGATCACCGACGACGCCCAGGGTGAACCGCTCGGCGACGTCGTCGACGCGAGTGCACTACTCCCCGACGCGATCGCGCGGGCCGTGGCTGCGCACACCGGGTCCATCCAGCAGGTGCCGAGTTCGGTGAGTGCCATCAAGGTGGATGGTAAACGCTCCTACGCCCGGGTTCGCGGCGGTGAGGAGGTCGAACTGCCTCCGCGGCCCGTCACGGTCGCGCGTTTCGACGTCCTCGACGCGCGTGCGGACGGGTTCTTCCTCGACGTCGACGTCGACGTCGAGGTCTCCAGCGGTACGTACGTGCGTGCGCTGGCCCGTGACGTCGGTCGGGCGTTGGGTGTCGGCGGACACCTCACGGCGTTGCGACGCACCAGATCCGGTCCATTCGTGATCGCCGAGGCGCTGGCCCTGGAACAGGTCGAAGCCGAACCCCGTGTCGTGCCCGTCGCGGACGTGGCCCGCCGCCTCTTCCCCGTTCGTCACCTCGACGCAGGAGAGGTGGCGACGATCTCGCACGGGGGTTTCGTCGAAGCTCTCGGTCAGGAGGGGCCGGTGGGTGCGTTCGCCCCCGACGGCACGCTCGTCGCCCTCATCGAAGAAACCCCTCGAGGTGCGAAACCCTTTCTCGTCCTGACCCCCGCGGGCTGACGTCGCGGAGATCCCGGGTTCCTCGTGCGGACGGGCCATCTCGCAGAGAGACCACCCCGGTCGCCGTGTTCAGGTGGTTTCGACGCGGGGGAGGGGTGACTGTTGCTCAGGACCGAGCCGCCGCCGGCAGGGTGAGGATCTCGGCGCCGTCTTCGGTGATGACGATCGTGTGCTCACTGTGGGCGGTTCGGCACCCCGTCGCGCTTCGCAGGGTCCAACCATCGGCGTCGAGGACGAGGTCGGCGGTGTCCGTCATGACCCACGGTTCCAAGGCCAGCAGAAGTCCGGGTTGCAGGGTGAATCCACGGCCGGGTCGACCGTTGTTGGGAACGTGCGGGTCCTGGTGCATCGTCGATCCGATGCCGTGACCCCCGAAGTCGGTGTTGACCGAGTATCCCGCGTCCCCCAGGACCGAACCGATGGCATGGGAGATGTCACCGATCCGAGCTCCGGGTCCGGCGGCGGCGATCCCCGCCTGCAGCGCGCGTTCGGTCGTCTCGATCAGCGCGACGCTGTCTGCGGGCCGGGTGTCGCCCACGATGAAGCTGATCGCCGAATCCGCGACGACCCCATCGAGGGAGATGGCAAGATCGAGAGAGAGGAGGTCGCCGTCGACGAGCGCGTAGTCGTGGGGTCGCCCGTGCAGCACGGCGTCATTGACCGACGTGCAGATGTAGTGGCCGAACGGCCCGCGCCCGAACGAGGGTGCGTAATCGACGTAGCAGGACCCCGCCCCGGCCTCGACGATGAGGCTCTGCGCCCATCGGTCGATGTCGCGGAGATTGGTGCCGACCGTGCTGCGGTTTCTCAACGTC
>JBPBQU010000573.1:0-6169 GCA_050955085.1 Janthinobacterium lividum
CAGCAGTTCAGCAACGGTCAGGTCCATCGTCGTGGCCTTGTCCGACCGTGACGACGAGTCCGTCACCGCGCTCATCGCAGGCGATCGGACTCGTCGTCACAGAACTCAGGCGTGCGACGTCAACCCCCGACGCGCTCCACGACGAGTTCACGCACGCGCGCCGCGTCGGCCTTGCCGCGCATCTCCTTCATGACCTGGCCGATCAGCGACCCCGCCGCCTGCGCCTTACCGCCACGGATCTTCTCCACGACGTCGGGGTTCGCCGCGATGACGGTGTCAACGGCCGCGACGAGCGCGGACTCGTCGGAGACCATCGCGAGGTTGCGCTGCTGCACCACCTCGCTCGCACTGCCCTCACCGGCCAGCATGCCCTCGAGGGCCTCCCGGGCCAGACGGTCGGTGAGGGTTCCGGCGTCGACGAGGCCCTGCAGTTCCGCGACGCCGGCCGGGGTCACGGGCAGGCTCGCCAGCTCGACCCCGTCGACGTTCGCGCGGCGGGCCAGTTCACCCGTCCACCACTTGCGGGCGCTCGCGGCCGACGCCCCGGCGGCCACGGTGGCTTCGATGAGGTCGACCGCACCCGCGTTACCGGCGTCGCGCATCTCGAGGTCGGAGAAACCCCATTCGCCCTGCAACCGCTTGCGCCGCTGGGCCGGAGGTTCGGGCAGGGTCGCCCGCAACTCCTCGACCCAGGCCGGATCCGGCTCGATCGGGACGAGGTCGGGTTCGGGGAAGTAGCGGTAGTCCTCGGCGTCGGACTTCTCCCGTCCCGACGTCGTCAGGCCGGTGTCCTCGTGCCAGTGCCGGGTCTCCTGCACGACCTTCGCACCGGAGCGCAGGACCGCCGCGTGCCGACTGACCTCGTAGCGCACGGCGCGTTCGACGGAGCGCAGCGAGTTCACGTTCTTCGTCTCCGAACGCGTACCCAGCGGCGAGGTCGGTGACGGGCGCAGCGAGAGGTTCACGTCGCAACGCAGCGAACCCTGTTCCATCTTGACGTCGGAGACGTCGAGGGAACGCAACACCTCACGAAGCGCCGCGACGTAGGCGCGGGCCACGTCGGGGACCCGGTCCCCCGCTCCCTCGAGAGGTTTGGTGACGATCTCGATGAGCGGGATCCCGGCCCGGTTGTAGTCCACGAGGGAATACTCGGCACCGTGGATGCGACCCGTGGACCCGCCGACGTGCAGCGACTTCCCGGTGTCCTCCTCCATGTGCGCGCGCTCGATGAGCACCCGGTAGGTGAACGGCGGTTTCGTGCCGTCCTCACTCGCCGGGACGTCCACGTCGAGGTAGCCCTCGTAGGCGATGGGCTCGTCGAACTGCGACGTCTGGAAGTTCTTCGGCATGTCCGGGTAGAAGTAGTTCTTCCGGGCGAAACGGCAGTGCGAGGCGATCGAGCAGTTGAGCGCCAACCCGATGCGGATCGCCGACTCCAGTGCCTTGGCGTTCAACACCGGCAGCGCCCCGGGCAAGCCGAGGGAAACCGGGTCGACCTGGGTGTTCGGCTCGGCGCCGAACTCCGTCGGCGCCCCGGAGAACATCTTGGTGGCGGTCGAGAGCTCGACGTGGACCTCGAGGCCGAGAACGGGGTCGAACTCGGCGATGGCCTCGTCGTAGGGCACCAGATCTGCGCTCATGCGGACAACCCCTTCCACTGCGGAACCTGTGCGAGCAACGGTGCACCCCACTGCGCCAGGAGACGCGACTCCAGCGCGGCCCCGACCCGGTACAGCCGGTCGTCACCCTGTTGGGGCGCGAGGATCTGCAACCCGACCGGGAGCCCGTCGGACAACCCCACGGGCAGCGACATCCCGGGGATGCCGGCGAGGTTCGCCGGGATCGTGGCGACGTCACCGGCGTACATCGCCAGCGGGTCGTCCAGTTTCTCCCCCAGCTTGTACGCCGTCGTCGGCGCCGTCGGGGAGACGAGGACGTCGACCTGACCGAACGCCGTCGCGAAGTCGCGCTGCACCAGCGTGCGGACCTTCTGCGCGCTGCCGTAGTAGGCGTCGTAGTAACCGGCCGACAATGCGTAGGTACCGAGGATGATGCGCCGTTTGGCCTCGTCGCCGAAACCCGCGGCACGGGTGGCGCGCATGACCTGCTCGGCCGTGACGTGCTCACCCTCGGGGACGACGCGCAGCCCGTAACGCATGCCGTCGAACTTCGCGAGGTTGCTCGACGCCTCGCTGGGCAGGATGAGGTAGTACGCGGCGAGGGCATGCACGATGTTCGGCAGGCTCAGCTCGCTGACCTCAGCGCCCGCTTCCCGTAGCAGCGTGACGGCTTCCTCGAAACGGGCGACGACACCGGATTCGTAACCCGCACCCGAGAGTTCGCGCACCACACCGACCTTCACCCCCGTGAGGTCACCGTTCGAGCCGAGCTTCGCCGCGCCGACGACGTCCGGCACGGGCGCCGGGATCGACGTCGAGTCGTAGGGGTCGTGCCCGCCGATGACGGCGTGCAGCAGCGCGGTGTCCAGCACCGTGCGCCCGCACGGACCGGCCTGGTCCAGCGAGCTCGCCAACGCCACCAGGCCGTAACGCGAGACCCCACCGTAGGTGGGTTTGACGCCGACGGTGCCCGTCACCGACGCGGGCTGACGGATGGAACCACCGGTGTCGGAACCGATCGTCAGCGGGGCCTCGAACGCCGCGAGCGCCGCAGCGGACCCACCGCCGGAACCGCCCGGGATGCGGGTCGGGTCCCACGGGTTGCGCGTCGGACCGTACGCGGAGTGCTCCGTGGTGGAACCCATCGCGAACTCGTCCATGTTGGTCTTGCCGAGGACGACGAGGCCTGCGGCGTGCAGTTCCCGCACCACCGTCGCGTCGTAGGGCGGCACCCAGCCCTCCAGCATCCGCGACCCGCACGTCGTGGGCATGCCCCGGGTGGTCAGGACGTCCTTGACCCCGATGGGGACACCGGCCAGCGGGCCGAGCTCGGCCCCGTCGGCGCGTTCGGCGTCGATCGCCCGCGCCCGCGCCAACGCGGAGTCGGCGGCGACGTGCAGGAAGGCGTGGACCCCGTCCGTGTTCGGTCCACTGCTCGGCCCGTCCACCGCGGCGATGCGGTCGAGGTGGGCCTGGGTGACCTCCTCGGCGGAGACGACCTTCGCGCGCAACGCCTCGGACAACTGCGAGGCGTCCCAGCGGATCAGTTCGGAGTCGGGGGTGCTCATGCGTCCTCCTCCAGGATCTGCGGGACACGGAAGCGACCGCCCTCGCTCGCGGGGGCCCCCGCGAGCGCCTCCTGCGCGCTCAGGCCGGGACGCACGACGTCCGGACGGGTCACGTTGATCAACGGCACCGGGTGCGACGTCGCGGGGATGTCCTCGCCCCCCGGGCCACTGACGACGGAGGAGACCTGGGCGACGGCGTCCAGCACCGCGCCGAGCTGACCCGCCATGCGGTCCAGCTCCTCGTCGGACATGTCGATGCGCGCCAGGCGCGCGAGGTGCTCGACCTCGGAACGGGAGATTGCGGACACGACGAGTGATTCTAGGTGCGACAACCCCACGCAGTTCACACCGGCGGGGCACACCGACAGGGCACACCGGCAGGGCACACCGGCAGGGCACACCGGCGGGGCACACCGGCGGGTCACACCAGCAACTGGGTGGTGGCCAGCTCGCGGTAGAGCGGGGACGTCTCCACGAGTTCCTCGTGGCGCCCGACACCGACGACGACCCCGGCGTCGAGCACGACGATCTGGTCGGAGTCGACGACCGTGGACAACCGGTGCGCGACCACGACCAGGGTCCGTCCCGACCCGGGTGCCGCGGCAGCCACCAGGGCGTCACGCAGCAGGGCCTCGTTGCGGGCGTCGAGGCTCGCGGTGGGTTCGTCGAGCAGCAGCAGCTCGGCGGGGGCGAGCAGGCTGCGCGCGATCGCGAGGCGCTGGCGCTGACCACCCGAGAGCAGGACTCCACCTTCACCCACCTCGGCGTCCAGACCTGCCGCGGAACGGGTCACGAGGTCCGCGAGGCCCACGCTCGCGAGGGCGGCGCGGACCTGCTCGTCGCTGGAACCCGGGGCGGCGAGGGTGAGGTTCGCGCGCAGCGTGCCCGCGAGGACCGGGGCGTCCTGCTCGACGTATCCGAGGCCGGCCCGCAGGTGACGGCGCGTCTGATCGCGGACGTCGTCGCCCCCGACCCGGACGGTGCCCGCGTCGACGTCGTGGAAACGCTCGACGAGGCCGAGCAGGGTGGACTTCCCCGCTCCCGAGGGCCCGACGATCGCGGTGCGGGTGCCGCGGGGCACGGCGAAGCTCACCCCACGCAGTGCTCGCATCCCGTCCGGGTAGGAGAAGTGCACGTCGTCGAACTCGAGCATGGGTGCGCCCCGGTTGGTGCGGGCGCTCGGCACGGTGCTCGCCACCCCGTCCTCCTCGACGGGAAGCACCAGGACCTCCTGCACCCGGGTGAGCGCCGCGAGACCGTTCTGCACCACCGTCCAGACCTGCACGAGCTGACCCAGGGGCAGCACGAGGGTGAAGAGCAGCAGGACGTAACTGACGAGGTCCGCGACGGTGATCGCCCCGGACGCGACGCGCGCACCGCCGAGCCCGAGCACGGCGAGGAAGGCCCCCTGCATGGCGATCCCCATCGCCGGTGAGAGCAGGGCCCGCACCCGGGCGGCGCGCACCGAGGCGTCGCGGGCCCGACCCGCCGCCCGGTGCACCACGTCGAGCTCGGTCTCGGTCGCCCCGCTCGCCCGGATCGTGCGCAGCGCCGCGAGCATCCGGCCCACGGCCGAGCTCATGGCCCCGACCTCGCGTTGGGTGACGAGGTTGAGGCGGCCCAGCCGTCGCGAGGCGACGGCGATGACCACCCCGGCCACGACGATCGCCGCCAGGGTCACCGAGAGCAGGACCGCGTCGAGGCGGGCCATCAGGACGAGTGCGCCGACGAAGGTGAGGACCGTGCCGAGGAGGTCGAAGAGGCCGGAGCTGACGACCCCGGACAGCGCGGTGGTGTCCCCCGAGACCCGCGACAGCAGATCACCGGAGGTCCGGGTGTCGCGGGCCGTCACCGTGATCCGCGCCAGCCGGGACACCAACCCGTTGCGCAACCCCAGCACCACCCCGGCCCCGGCCCGTTCGAGCAGATAACTGCGCAGCGCACCGAGCACGGCGGCGGTGAGCATGACGGCCACCAGCAGCACGGCGAGGCGACCGATCGGGTCACCCGTCTGGACGAGACCCACGACGCGGCCGACCAGCAGCGGCTGGGCCAGTGAGGTCAGCGACGCGACGAGCGAGGCCACCACCGCGACGGCGATCGCCGGTCGGTGCGGGCGCAGGTGCGGCAGCAGCAGTCGTCCTGCGACGCGCAGCGGGAGGACGTCGGGGTTCGCGGGTTTCCTCGTGGATTTCCGGGGGGCGGGCTCAGGAGATGCGACTGCGGACACGGACCCATCCTCACCCCGCCCGGTGCTGGGGACCCCGACGGATCAGCGGCCGCGGTCGACGAGGCGGCTGAGGACGATCACGGAATCGGTGGCCGCGATGTTGGGCTCCGAACGCACCCGCTCGATGGCCTCCTCGAGGTGCTGCACGTCCCGGGCCAGCACGTGCAGCAGGGCGTCGGCGGACCCCGTCACGGTGTAGGCCGCCACCACCTCCGGGACGGCGGACCAGGCGCGGCGCAGTTCGTCCGGGGCGACGGTGCCCTCACAGCGGACCTCGACGAACGCCTCGGTGCGCCAGCCCAGGGCTGCGGGGTCGACGACGGCGGTGAAGCCGTGGACGACCCCGCTCTGCACGAGCCGGTCCACCCGGCGCTTGGCCGCGGGGGCGGACAACCCCACGCGGTCACCCACCTCGGCGAAGGTGGCCCGGCCGTCGTCGGACAGGACGTGGAGGACGGCCCGGTCGATGTCGTCGAGTTCGCGCAACGGATCACCGCCTCTCGGTCACTGGACGGAGGTTTCTTGTGTTCATGCGCAGGCTATCGGTCTTGAGCCCAGGTGCCGGGGTACCTACCGTTGTGGTCGTGACGCCCGCGTCATGTCGCCAGCTGGTGTTACCGGCGCGACCCCGAGCCGGAGGCCCGCTGTGACGATCACCGAGACCACCACCACCATCACCACGGAGACCGGTACCGAGCGCACCGCCCGACCGCGCCACTACCTGATGTGCCGTCCCGACCACTTCACCGTGT
>JBPBQU010000574.1:0-6104 GCA_050955085.1 Janthinobacterium lividum
CCGCGACATGGCCATCCACGACTTCGACATGGCGCGCTCCTTCATCCCCGACATCGTGGAGGTGACGGCCGTCGGGTTGCGTCAGTTCTCCACCGGGATCGCGGACGCGGACGACTTCGACGCCGCCGTCACGACGCTGCGCGGGGCGGGCGGGGAGTCGGTGGTCATCACGAACTCCCGGCACTCCGCCTACGGTTACGACCAGCGCCTCGAGGCGTTCGGCCCCGACGGTCTGCTCCAGGTGGGCAACGTCTCCCCCACTGTCGTGCGCTCCTCCACCGCTGCCCTCGGCGACGGTGGGGAACCCTTCCGCCGCTTCTTCCTCGAGCGTTACCGCGACGCCTACGAACTCGAACTGGCCGCCTTCATCGCGACGATCCGCGGTGAGGACACGTCGGCGTCGCCCTCACCGGGTTTCGAGGACGGCCGCGCCGCCCTGCTGCTCGCCGACGCGGCGGAGGTCTCGGCCCGCGAGGGTCGCAGCGTCACGGTGGACCTCTCGGCGTGAGTTCCCCCCGGTTGGTGGCCACCTGCTGGACGAGTGCCGGTGACGTCCGCCCGTTGGACGTCCCGGAACGCAGTCCGTACCCGGCGTCGGAACGGGTGCGGGCGGTGGCCGACGGGGGTTGGGCCGGGATCGGGTTCGCCCAGGGTGACCTCGAGGTGGTCCGGGACACCACGGGTTTCGCGGAGCTCGCCGTCGCCATCCGGGACGCGGGACTCGACCACGTGGAGGTGGAACTGGCCACCGACTGGTGGCTGGAACCCGGGCGATGGCGGCCCCGGGTCGACCTGTTGTTCGCGGCCGCGGACGCCCTCGGCGCGAACGTCGTCAAGGTGGGCACCGCGTTCTCGTCGCCGCTCACGGACCTGACCCCGCTCGTCGACCCGTTGCGACGTCTCGCGATCGAGGCCGGCCGGCACGACGTGCGCCTCGCCCTGGAACCGCTGCCGTTCTCGATGGTCGGTTCGCTCCCCGCCGGGGCCGAACTCGTCCACCAGGTGGATCACCCCTCGTGCGGGTTGACGGTGGACGCATGGCACGTGTTCCGGGCGGGGACGTCGCTCGCGCAGCTGCGGGAGTGCCTGCGCCCGGGTGACGTGGTGTGCGTGGAGCTCGACGACGCGGACGCCCGACCCGTGGGCACGTTGTTCGAGGACACCCGCGACCGGCGCCGTTACTGCGGCGAGGGGGACTTCGACCTGGCGGGTTTCGTCGACGTGGTGCGGGGGACGGGGTTCGACGGCCCGTGGGGGGTGGAGATCCTCTCGCAGGAGCACCGCGCTCTGCCCCTCGTCGAGGGACTGCGCCGGGCGTTCGACTCGACCACCCGCCTCCTGACTCACGCCTGAAGTCCTCCGAACCGCCTGGTGACGCACGGACGGCCGGTACCCCGGGTGGGGTACCGGCCGTCCGGGCGCCGGGCGGATCGTCAGTGCATCGGGGCCTGCGAACCCGCGGCTACCGGGGGCCGACGCACGAGGAACGACATGGCGAGCGCCACCAGCGAGATGATCCCGCCCCAGATGAATGCGCCACGGACACCGTCGGCCACGGCGTCGATCGCGGACGATCCCGCCGCGAGCCGCGAGGCCGACGTGGTGGAGAGGACGGTGATGAACAGCGCCGTCCCCGCGGCACCCGCGAGCTGCTGCACCGTACTGATGATCGCGGAGCCGTGTCCGTAGAGCTCGGGGCGCAACGACCCCAGCGCCGAGGTGAACAACGGGGTGAACATGAACGCCAACCCGATGCTCAGGACGACGTGGATGAGGACGACCATGCCGGGGGCGGTACCCGGGTGCAGTGTGGTCAACAACCAGAGTGCGCCGCTCACGAGCACGGCACCGGGGGTGACGAGGGGGCGGGGCCCGTAACGGTCGAAGAGTCGGCCGACGACCGGGGAGAGGATCCCCATCACGGCGCCACCGGGCAGCAACAGCAATCCGGTCTCGAGCGTGCCGAGCTCCAGCACGGTCTGCAGGAAAATCGGCAGCATGATGAGCGCCCCGAACAGACCCATGAAACTGACGACGAGCACCACCGTGGACACCGAGAACGAACGGTTCGCGAAGACCCGCAGGTCCATCAGCGCGCCCGAGGTGCGTTGCAATCGGAACTGACGCAGGCAGAAGGCGAGCAGCGAAAGTCCACCGATCACGACGGGGATCCACGGCGCCACCGGGGTGTCACCCGTCGCGGCCGCACCGACGGTGGAGAGCCCGTAGATGAGTCCGCCGAAACCGATCGCGGACAGCACGAGCGAGAGGACGTCGAGGTGAGCCTCGCGCGGCGCCGTGACGTTGCGGACCTTCCAGGCCCCCAGCGCGAGGGCGATGAGCGCGATCGGCAGCACGATGATGAACATGAAACGCCAGCTCAGTGCGGACAGGATGAGGCCGGAGATCGTCGGCCCGATCGCAGGTGCCACCGAGATGACGATCGAGATGGTGCCCATGATCTGCCCGCGCTGAGCCGCCGGGACGAGGGTCAGGGCCGTCGTCATCAGCAACGGGATCATCACGGCGGTACCGGTCGCCTGCACGATGCGACCGAGGAGCAACAGCTCGAACCCGGGCGCGGTCGCGGCGATCGCCGTCCCGAGGCTGAACAGTGACATCGCGACGATGAAGATCCCCCGCAGCGGGAAGCGCTGCATGATGAAACCGGTGGCGGGGATCACGACGGCCATCGTGAGCAGGAAGCCCGTGGTCAGCCACTGGCCGGTGGCGGCCGTGATGTTCAGGTCGGACATGAGGCGCGGCAGGGCCACCCCCATGATCGTCTCGTTGAGGATGACGACGAAGGCGGAGACGAGCAGCACGGTGATGACCGTGCGGTCTCCCGGGGCCAGCCGGTCTCGTTGCGGGGTCACCGCCTCGGCGGGGGTGGTCGCGTCGGCGGCGGTGGTCGCCTCGGCGGGGGTGGTCGCACCGGCGACGGGGGTCGCGCCGGTGGCAGGAGAGACGACCGGATCGACGGTCGTGTCCTTGGGGGAAGTCATGTCAGGCAAACTCCTCGCAGTCTTGGCAGTCACCAGCTTGGTGGCAGTGACTGCCACCGTGTCAGTATGAGGCACCGGCGGCTATCGTGAGACCTGTGCCCGCATCGCTGCCCGACCTCCGCGAACGTCGGCGTCTCGCGACGCAGGCCGAGATCGAGACGGCCGCGCTCGCACTCTTCGAGCGTCATGGTTGCGAAGGCACGACCGTCGACGACATCGCCGCCGCGGCGGGAATCTCGGCCCGCACGTTCTTCCGGTACTTCCCCACCAAGGAAGCCGCGGCCCTCGGGGGCAACCATGCCTTCGACACGGCACTGGCCGAACGGCTCAGCGCGACCGTCCCCGGTACCGCCGACCTCGCAGGAGTCGAGGCGGCGATCGAGGGTGCACTGCGCCGGCTCGCCGTCGACGACCCCGAATCGGCCTCGCGGATGTTGCGGGTGCGCTGCCTGGCCATCGAGGACGTGGCGCTGCGGACGGCCGCACACCGGATGGACGTGGAACACGCCCACCGTTTCCTCCAGCGTGTCGTTCACGCCACGGGTGCGTCGGGGTTGGACCTGCGCACGCGCGTCATCACCGAGACGTTGATCGCGGGGTTGCGCACGGCGCTCGACGAGTGGGCCTCGCGCCGGGAGGCGGGGGAGGACGTCGATCTCGCCGACGTGTACCGCGCCACCTGCGCACTGCTGCGCGAGGTCGTCGGGGCGCCGGGCGGCGGTGGAGCGCTTCCTGACCATCACTCGCGCGAAACCCCCTAGGATTCCGGCAACCGTCACCCGTTCCGGGGACGTGAAGGCGGTGCCAGGTTGCGTGAGGGGAGTCCCATCCACTACAGAGCCCGGGCCCGCATGGCGCTCTGCTGCCTGCTCGCCCTGACCTTGACGTCGTGCGGCCCCGAGGACACCTCGGCCGGTGTTGCGGCGGGTGCCGCCTCGAAGGTGGCACCTACCTCGGGTACCACTGCCTCCGTCCCGGCACAGGCCACGACCGTGCTCGCGTCGCCGGACCCCGCTGCGCTCTCCGTGGCCGCGAGCCGCCTGTTCCTCACCCATGCCCGCAGCGTCGTTCTCACCACCGACGACGATCCCGCGCAACTGGCCCGGGCGGCGGACCTGGCACGGGCCCGCTCGGCTCCCCTGCTGCTGGTCGGTGCGCAGACCGCCGCCGAGGTCGCGCGGTTGTCGAGCACGGAAGTCCTCACGGTCGGCCCCGCGGCGCAACAGTGGGCCACGACGACGTGGGCACCGGAGCAACTGCGGATCCTGGCCGACGACGGGACGACGCCACCACCCCCGCAGTCGGCGGCGGTCGGGGCCGCCGAGGCCAACGCGGCCACCACCGTCCTGACGACGGGAACTCCAGGCGACGTCGCCGCCGCCACGACGGCTACGGTCGCGGGCGCACGCGTCCTCACCGTGCCCTCCGCCGGCCCGACGCCGAGCCGCACGCTCGACCCAGCCGGCCCGGAGGCCGACCCACGCGCGGATGGTGACGTGGTCACCGCCCTCGCCGAACATTCCCCCGCACACGTCGTGGCCTTCGGCGATGCCTTCGGCACGCCTGCCGTGCTGGGCGAACGGGTCTCCGGTTCCACGAGCGGGGTGCAGGTCCCCGGAGGTGGTCAGCTGCCGTTGTCCGGTCGCCGCATGGTGGCGTTGTACGGGAGCCCGGCCACCACCCGTCTCGGCGTGCTGGGGGAACAGACCCCGGCGGCGAGTGTGGCGCGGGCCCGGAAACTCGCGGAGGGTTACGACGGTCTCGACGGCGTACCCGCTGTTCCCGCCTTCGAGATCATCGCGACCGTGGCGTCCGGCAGTCCCGGGCCCGACGGGGACTACTCCAACGAATCCAGCGTCGAGGACCTGCTTCCGTGGGTGGAAGCGGCCGAAGCGGCCGGTGTCTACGTGGTGCTGGATCTGCAGTCCGGGCGTTCGGACTTCCTCAGCCAGGCCCGTGGCTACGAACAACTGTTGCGCCGCCCGGGGGTCGGTCTCGCGCTCGACCCGGAATGGCGCCTGCGCCCCGATCAGGCACCCCTGCAGCAGGTCGGGTCGGTCGACGTCGCCGAGGTCAACGAGGTCGGTGACTGGCTTGCCGGTCTCGTCCGAGCTGATCACCTCCCGCAGAAGGTGTTCCTGCTCCACCAGTTCCGGACGGCGATGATCACCGGCCGGGACCGGCTGGGCGGGCACGACGAGCTGGTCACCGTCGTGCAGGCCGACGGGCAGGGCAGCCAGGGCGCGAAACTCTCCACGTACGCAGCCCTGACCGCGTCGAGCGTGGGAGTCGATGCGTGGGGCTGGAAGAACTTCTACGACGAGGATCTGCCCATGGCCACCCCCCTGCAGACCGTCGCCGTCGACCCGGCCCCCTCCTTCGTCTCCTACCAGTAGCGGGGGCCCGTGGGTACCGACGGGCCCGCTCCCCCACGGTGGTCGTTACGTCTCGCGGGTCTTGGACACCTTGGGCATGATTCACAGCATGAGCGTCCAGCCCGCGGGCGATGACCACCACGACCATGTCCATCGAACGCCACACCAGGACCAACAACAGGCCCGATCCCACATTCAGGACGCGAACACGGCCCCCGGATCTGCTTCCTCCGCGCAGGCGCTGGGGCGCCTCGCCCGAGACCTGCAGCAGCAGTTGGACCCCCAGGACACCTTGCAGCACGTCGCCGAATGGGCGGTGCAGACCATCCCCGGCGCCCAGCACGTCTCGGTGAGCCTGGTGCACCGACGCCGTGAGATCACCTCCGCGGCGGCCACCGGAGACGTCGCGCGTCGCTTCGACGAATTGCAGCAGGAGGTGGGGCAGGGTCCCTGCCTGATGGCGATGTACGACCACCAGACGATGCGGGTGGAGGACCTCGCCACCGACGAACGCTGGCCGCTGCTGGCCCAGCAGTGGGCCAAGGCCGGTGCCCGCAGCGCCCTGTGCCTGCAGTTGTTCGTGCAGGGACAAGACCTGGGCGCGTTGAACGTGCTCTCCGAGCACGTCGGCGCCTTCGACGACGAGTCCGAGCAGTGGGGATTACTGGTCGCCAGCCATGCCGCGGTCGCGGTCGCGGGTGCACTCAAGATCGACGGGCTGGGC
>JBPBQU010000575.1:0-6094 GCA_050955085.1 Janthinobacterium lividum
ATGGCGAACACAACAGACTCCTTGTCGTGGCCTGGAAAAGCCTGGCTCGGAGCATGGTGGCAGGCCGGCGCGGGGACGTCGACGCGGGGACGACAACGCGGTGACGACAACGCGGTGACGACGTCGACGCGGGCACGCAGGGTAGAGACGCCGAAGGCCGGCCACGCGAAGCGTGGCCGGCCTTCGGCTACCCCTGAGCAGTCGAGACTCAGACGGAGGCTTCGACGACCTCGATGGTCACCTTGGCCGACACCTCGGGGTGCAGTCGAACGAGAGCGGTGTGCGTGCCGACGATCTTGATCGGCTGCAGCAGCTCCACCTTGCGCTTGTCGACCGACGGGCCGCCACCGGCGGTCACGGCCGCCGCGATGTCCGCCGGGGTGACCGCGCCGAAGAGGCGACCGCCCTGGCCGGCCCGGGCGCTGAACGCCACGGGACGCGATTCGAGCGACTGCTTCACGGACTTGGCCTCGTCGAGGGTCGCGATCTCGCGCGACTTGCGGGCCTTGCGGATCGCGTCCACCTGCTTCTCGCCACCCTTGGTCCACGCCGTGGCCAGGTTGCGGGGCAACAGGAAGTTGCGGCCGTAGCCGTCCTTGACCTCGACGATGTCGCCGGGGGTCCCGAGGCCGGAGACCTCGTGGGTGAGGATGAGCTTCATCTCGTTCCCCTTCTCAGCGGGCGGAGCTGCTGTAGGGCAGCAGCGCCATCTCGCGAGCGTTCTTGATCGCCTTGGCGATCTGTCGCTGCTCCTGGACCGAGACACCCGTCACCCGACGCGCGCGGATCTTGCCGCGGTCGGAGATGAACTTGCGCAGCAGCGCGGTGTCCTTGTAGTCGACCGCTTCGATCTTTGCCGACTTCAGCGGGTTCTGCTTCTTCTTGGGCTTGCGCACGGGCACCTTGGCCATCGTGGTGCTCCCCTCTCGTGAGAGCCCGGGTTTCTAGGCCGGGATGACGTCTTTCCTGGTGCTCGACCGACCGCGAGACATCGCGGCCCGCCGAGATCGAACCTTCTCGATTCGGACTTCAGCTGACGATCAGAACGGCGGGTCGTCGTTGGACGAACCGCCCCATCCACCGCCGCCGCCGCCCTGGCCGCCGCCGGAAGGACCGGTGGCCCAGGGGTCCTCGGCCGGCGGGGCGCTACCACCGGAGCTTGCACCCCAGCCGCCACCACCGGAGTTGCCCCCGCTGGAGTTGCCCCCGCCGGGATTGCCCCCGCCGGAGTTGGCACCGCCGCCACCGAAGCCACCGCCCCCGCCACTACCGCGCGAGGTCTTGTTGATCTTCGCGGTGGCGTATCGCAACGACGGGCCGACCTCGTCGACCTGCATCTCGATGACGGTGCGCTTCTCGCCTTCCTTCGTGTCGAAGGTCCGCGACTGCAGGCGTCCGGTGACGATGACCCGCGTGCCGCGCGTCAGCGATTCGGCGACGCTTTCCGCCGCCTCCCGCCAGATCGCACAGCGCATGAACAACGTCTCGCCGTCCTTCCACTCGTTCGACTGACGGTCGAACGTGCGCGGAGTCGAGGCGACCGTGAAGTTGGCCACCGCGGCCCCCGAGGGGGTGAAACGTAGTTCCGGGTCGTTGGTCAGGTTGCCGACCAACGTGATGACGGTTTCGCCGGCCATCAGGCAGCCGCGACCGGCGCTACCTCGGCGCGGAGGAGCTTGGTCCGCAGCACCGACTCGTTCAGGTTCAGCTGCCGGTCGAGCTCCTGCGCGACGGCGGGCTCAGTGTTGAGCTCGACGACGGCGTAGATGCCCTCGGACTTCTTGTTGATGTCGTAAGCAAGACGGCGACGACCCCAGATGTCGACCTTGCCGATCTCGCCACCACCCTGGCGGACCACGTTGAGGAACCGGTCGAGCGACGGTGCAACCGTGCGCTCCTCCAGCTCCGCGTCGAGGATCACCATGAGCTCGTATTGACGCGCGCTCATTCCCCACCTCCTTCGGTCTCAAGCGGCCACGGTCTTTCCGCGGCAGGAGGGTCTCGGTGCGTGCTCGCCCCTACCCGGGTGGGCAGGGAGCCAGCCGAGTCTACCGGCCCCACGCAGGACACCGTGCCGCACGAACCGGAACACGTCCGCCCTCGTCCACACGTCGGACCCCGGCGGGCCCGTCTCGTCCCACTGTGGACACGGCGGTGACGCGGTTCAGGCCATGCGCACCACGAGTGCATCGGGAGCCCGGTCGAAGTCGCCGCCCGCGGGGTCGTCGAGCCCCCGGGTCGCGCGTACGGCATCACCCTCAGGCGAGCGGACGTCACGCACGATCGAGACGACCAGCCAGACGACACCGGCAAGGCGCAGGAGCAGGAACACCGCATACACGTGGGACGGCATCCCCCGGTTCGGGGTCGACTGCCCGACGATGAACCACCAGACCGCGCCGAAGTAGAGCGCCTCCGTCGTCCACCACAACAGGTGATCACGCCAGCGCGGTGTCGCGAGTACCGCCAGCGGTAACAGCCACAGCGAGGCCTGTACGGGGAACGACGTCCCCAGAGCGCAGAACCCGGCCACGAGCAGGAACGCGACCTGCGCGAGACGGGGTCGGCGCGGTGCCCACAACACAAGGACCGCGACGAGCAACGCCCACCCGGCCCAGGCGGCGAGCGTCAGCACCGTGACCGCCGTGGGCGGCAGTCCGTTCGTGACGTTCGCATTCGTGGCCTGCTGCACCAACTGCGGGAGCAACCAGAGGGAGCCGTAACCGGCGCGCTGCCCGAAGAACCCGGTGAGATACGCGCTCCAACTGCTCCCCGACGCCAACGCGAACGGCAGGTCGACGGCCAACCATGCCCCCACCGCGGTCACCAGCGTGATCGCCAGGGTCCGCCAGCGACCCGTCCGCACCGCCAGCAGGACGAGGGCGAGCAGGATCAGCGCGGGCCAGGTCCGGGCGGCGACGGCGAGTCCCAGCAGCAGGCCCGCCCCCACGGGTCGACGCCGCGCCCACAGCGCGAGCCCCGCGAGCGCCAGTGCGACACCGGCCAGGTCGAAGGCGACGAGACCGCTCAACGCCAGCAGCGGACTGGCGGCGAAGAGCAGGGCATCCCAACCGCGACGACGACCGGTGCAGGTCCACACCGCGACCACGACCACGAGGGCCGCCAGCAGCAGCACGATGCTGGAGACGTCGAAGTAGCTGCGTTGTGCGCCGATCGACACCTCGTGCGGCACGAACCGTCCCACCAGCCAGGCCAGCGCGGCGGTGACGGGCGGTTGACCCAGGGAGACGCCGTCGGAGTACGGGCCGAGGCCCCCCGCCAACCCCGAGGAGGTGTAGACGACCGGCATGTCGGAGTAGCAGGCGTGCACGAACTGGTCGGGGGTGTTCCACCCCACTGCCCGGCAGTGGTGCTTGCCGGCCGCGCCGATGGCCATCAGCACCGCGGTGAGGGCGACGCCTACGGGCAGCGCCCGAGACCACCACGGTCCGTCACCGCCGAGACGTCGACCGGCGGGACCGCCGATGACTTCGCTGCCCGCCCGTGCGACGGGGTCGACGGCCGTGGGCGGGACGGAGGGAGGCCCTCCGGGAAACGATGCTGCGGGTCGGGACGCGGGGGGCGGCGGGGCGCTGCTGCCGGTGCTCACCTCTGCAGCTTCCCCTACCCGGTGGTGGCGGCGCCGCTCGTGGGTGCGATCGCGGTGTCGTCGGTCGCGGTCGGGTCGTCTCCACCGTCACCACCGGAGGAACTGCTGGACGCCGAACCAGAGGGGGAAGAGCTGGCCGAGGAGGAGCCGGACGGAGCCGGTGAGGTGGTCTCGCCGCTGGTGGGTGAATCGCTCGGGGTCTGCGTCGGGGAGTCGGTCACCGTGGGTGTCTGCGTCGCGGTCTCCGTCGGGCTCTGGGTGCGGGTGCGCGTCGGGGTCGAGTCCGAGGTCGACCCTGACCCGCGGCTGCTGCCCAGGTAGACGGGGTCGGGGAAGTCCTTCTTCTCGGTACCGTCCAGGGCTGCTCGCATGAACGCCGTCCAGATCCGCACCGGGTAGGACCCGCCCGTGACCTCGCGTCCGCCGAGGTGGATGGTCTCGTTCTGCTTCCCGTCGGCGCTGGTCTGGAAGAGCGCCACCGACGCCGCGAGCTGCGGGGTGAACCCGGCGAACCACGCAGACTCGTTGCCGCTCGATGTCCCCGTCTTCCCGGCCGCGGGCCGGTTCAGGCGCTTGGCGTAGGAACCGGTACCCGACTGCACGACCTGCTCCATCGCGTAGGTCGCGTCGGCCGCGACATCGGTCGAGAACGCCTGTTCCGTGCTCGGGGAGGCCGTGTAGGTGCGCGTGCCGGTGGTGTCGTCGATGGCGGCGATGGTGTGCCACTGCCGATGGGTGCCCCGGGCGGCGAACGTGGCGTAGGCCTGCGTCACGTCGATGGGGTGCGGGGAGGCGGTGCCCAGGACGTTCGAAATGGTGGTGTGGGCGTCGTCGAGTCCGCTCGTGTCCCGCGGGTACCCCGCGGCGACGGCGACGTCCCGGGTCGCCGTGGGGGTCACCTTCTCGTTCAGCTGGGCGTACACGGTGTTGACCGAGTGCTCGGTGGCCTGGATGAGGTTGATCCGGCCGTACTGCTCGTCACCGAAATTATCGAACGGTGCGCCGGCGACCTGCTGCGGGCTGGCCCCGCTGAAGGTCGTCCGCAGCGAGATGCCCTGCTCGAGGCCCGCGACGAGGGCGAACGGCTTGAACGTCGACCCCGCCTGCGCGGTGGCCTTGGTGGCCTCGTTGTAGTTGTTCGTCAGATAGTCGGCACCGCCGTACATGGCGGTGACGCCACCGGTGGCCGGGTCGATCGCCGACAGGGCGACGTGGAAGCCGACCGGCAGTTTCGCAGGCAGTTGATCCTGCACGGCAGCGACGGCGTCGGCTTGGGCCTGCACGTCGAACGTCGTGGTGATCTTCAGTCCGCCGCGGTCGATCTCGTCCTCGGACAGCCCGACCGTCTTCGTGAGCTCGTCCTGGACGGTGGTCAGCAGGTACCCCTTGGTGCCCCCCAGGCTGTCGTCCTGGGCGACCACGATGGTGTCGGGGAGACCTGCACCGTCACGGTCGGCCTGGGAAAGCCACCCCTCGGTGACCATCCCGTCGAGGACGTAGTCGACGCGCTGCCTCACGGAGGCAGCGGCCGCCTCGCTCTTGCGCGGGTCGTAGTTGCCGGGCGCCTTGAGGACGGCGGCGAGCAACGCCGCCTGCGACGCGTTCACCTGGGAGACGTCGACCCCGAAGTACGCCCTGGACGCGGCCTGGACACCGTAGGCGCCGCGGCCGAAGTAGACCGTGTTGAGGTAGTCGACGAGGGTCTCGTCCTTGCTCTGCTGCTGGTCGATCTTGAGGGAGATGAAGAACTCCTCGAACTTGCGCCGGTAGCTGCGCTCATCGGTGAGGTAGTAGTTCTTCACGTACTGCTGGGTCAGTGTCGACCCGCCCTGCTGCGAACCGCCGCTGAGGTTGTTCCACACGGCACGGGCGATGCCCGTGGGCGAGACACCGCGATTCTCGTAGAAACCGCGGTCCTCGGCGGAGAGCACCGCGTGCTGCATGTCGAGCGGTACCTGGTCGATCGTCACGTTCTCGCGGTTACGGGCCGCGAAGGTGCCGATCGGGGTCGCCCCGTCGGAGTAGTAGATGGTGCTGATCTGCGCGTCGGCGAGGTCGTTGGGGTCGGGGACGTCCACCACGGCGTAGGCCGCCGCGAACCCACCGACGGCCAGCACCAATCCCGTCAGGACGATCCCGAACAACCAGCCGACGACGCGGCGACGGCGCGGACGTCGGGTGGGCCCCCGCTGCGGACCCTTCGTCGGGGTGGGAGCAGGTCGTCGTCCAGCCACTGCGGAAGGTCCTCCGGGTCATCGGGCGCAGCGGCCGCGGACCGGGCCACCGGCGTCGGCTGCCGTTGCCCCGGCAGCGACCGGAGCAACTGTGGTCAGCGTCCCGGCAACCCCAGTATGCGTCGACCGGCTGCAACGGACCGCCCAGCGCTGACCTGCGAGCCGGTGTGCACGAGGTCTCCACCTCGGCAGCACACGCGAGTCGGTGAGCTACGAAATCGTGGTCCCGTTGCGCGGCGGTCCCCCGCCC
>JBPBQU010000576.1:0-5746 GCA_050955085.1 Janthinobacterium lividum
CGACACCCGTCAGGAGGCGCTCTTCGCCATCCGCGACGTCCTCGACGCCAACCGGGACCTCGTCCTCGCCGTCCGCACGGGGGCGACGGACCTCTCCGCGGCCTACGGGTTGCGCCGCCCGCGCGGCTCGACGGTGTGGGACGTGCGTGTCGTCGCCGACGTGCTCGGCGACGTCATCAACGTCCTCGGTCGCGCTGACGGCAGCGGCTACCCGATCACGGCACCGGTGTGGGAACACTTCACCTCGGGTGAGCGCGTCCTGCGCACGACCCTGGCCACGAGCCCTTTCGAGGGATCGGACGTGGAGGACCTGCGCGAGCAGCTCATCGCCGACGACCTCGACGGACTCGTCCGCGAACTCGTACTGGACCGGGTGAACGGCCTCCAGGGCAAGACCGTCATCCACCCCTCGCACGTCGCGGTCGTGCACGCCATGTCGGTGGTGACCCACGAGGACTTCTCCGACGCCTCCGACGTCATCGCGCAGACCGCAGGGGGGGTGATGGCGTCGTCGTATCGGAACAAGATGAACGAGGCGGGCCCGCACCGCGCCTGGGCCGAACGCGTGCTCGCCCGCGCCTGCGCCTTCGGGGTCGCGAACGAGGACGTCTCCTACGCCCACCTGCTGCAGGCGCAGGACGACGTGTGGCAGGCGTCGGCCTACGCCTCGACACCCGCGTGAGCGCCTGGACGGGACAGTGGGTCACCGACCAGCTCGGCGTGCGGTTGCGCGGTGCCGGTGGGGTGGACGGGTTGGCCGCGCCGGACCTGCTGGGGCTGGCCCTGCGCCGTAACCCCCGACGGGCGCACCTGCTGGTGAGCACCGTCCTCGGCAAGCACGTCCCCACCGATCCGCGACTCGTACGGGCTGCCGGTCTGCGCCTCGGTGGGCTCGTCGCCTCCCACCTGGGGTTCGCCCAGGCACCGGGGATACCCCTCGAGGTGTGGCGGGCCGCGCTGGCCGGTGACGGCAGGGCCGCCGCCACGCTGCTCAGCGCCGCCGTGCCTCCCACAACCCCTCGTGACGCCGCAACCCGTCACGAACCGCTGGTCATCGGATACGCCGAGACGGCGACCGGGCTCGGGCACAGCGTCGCGGACGCACTCGGGTGCGCCTACCTGCACTCCACCCGCCGCCGGGTCCCCGGCGCTCGCGGCTACGCAGGCTTCGAGGAGGAGCACTCCCACGCCACGGGGCACCAGCTCCTCCCTCGGGAACCAGCCGTCCTCGCGGCGCTGGCCGATGCGCAGGCACCGCTCGTCCTCGTCGACGACGAACTCTCGACGGGGCGCACCGTCGCCAACACGGTGCGGGAACTGCACGCCCGCACCCCGCGGGAACACTACGTCGTCGCGGGGATCGTGGACATGCGTTCTCCCATCGACGGGGCCCGCCTCGACGCCCTCGCCGCGCAACTGGGCACCCGCATCGACGTGGTGAGTCTCGTCGCGGGTCGGGTCGAGCTCCCCGTCGACGTGCTGGAACGCGGTAACGCCCTGGTCGCCGCGGTCGAGGCGGTGCACCCGCAACCCCGAGATGTCCCCGACGTTCGTGAACTCGTCGTCGGCTGGCCGGCCGGGGTCCCCGTCACGGGCCGGTTCGGCACGTCGTCGGCACATGCGCGCAGGCTGGCCGGGACCGATCTCGTGACCGGGTCGCTGCCCGCTCTCGAAGGGGCCCGCGAGGTCCTGGTGCTCGGCAGCGAAGAACTCCTGAACGCACCGCTGGCGTTCGCCGTCCAGCTCGCCGATCGGCTGCGGATTCCCGTCCGTTTCTCCTCCACAACCCGCTCGCCCGTCCTCGCGGTCGACGCCGACGGGTACGCGGTGCGCAGTTCGGTGGCGTTCACGAGCCACGATCCCGCTCTCGACGGTCCCGGAACCCGCTACGCGCACAACGTGTCGCGGGTGCAACCCTGGGACGTGATCGTGTTGGTGGTGGATTCGGCCTCGGACCCGGTCACCCTCACCGCGCCCGACGGTGTGCTCGCGGCCCTCGCCCCGCTGACCCGCAACCTGCACCTCGTCACCCTGCCCGCTGACGATGTGCCCGCCGATGATGTGCCCGCCGCTGCTGTGCCCGCCGCTGATGTGCCCGCCGACGATTGGAGCGACCCGACGTGAGCGCGACCCTGCCCGAACCCCTGACCGGTCCGGGTTTCGGTTCCTACGCCGCCGACGACGTGCAGTGGCTGCTCACCGACCTGTCCGGCGTCGAGCTGGAGGCCCCGGCGGAGGAACGGGAGGAGGCCATCCAGTCCGGTGGTGCGCACTACGCAGAATCCCTGCCCGTAGAATACCAGCCGAGCGCGGAGTACCAACTGCTCTTCGACGACGCGCTGCAGCGCAGCGCACGGCGGGTTGCGTTCGGCGTCGGAGTCGTCGCCCACCTGTTGCGGGCCGAACGCGGGGACACCGTCGTGCTGGGGTCGTTGGCCCGGGCGGGAACCCCGGTCGGGGTGCTGCTGCGGCGCTGGGCGCGCACCCGGTTCGAGCTCGACTGGCCGCATGCGGCCTTGTCCATCGTGCGCGGGCGAGGGATCGACGAGGTGGCACTGCGCTGGCTCGCGGCGCACCACGATCCTGCGTCGGTGGTGTTCGTCGACGGTTGGACGGGGAAGGGCGCGATCGTCCGGGAACTCTCGGCGGCGCTCGCGGCGGTCGACGTCGTGGGGTTCTCCGACGACCTCGCGGTGCTCGCCGATCCCGCACACTGCCTGCGGACGTTCGGCACCCGCGAGGACTACCTCATTCCCTCGGCGTGCCTGAACTCGACCGTGTCGGGGTTGGTGAGCCGCACCGTCCTCAACGGGCGGCTGCTCACCCCGGGGCAGTTCCACGGAGCCAAGTTCTACGCCGACCTCGCGTCCGCGGATGTGTCACGGCATTTCCTCGACGTCGTCACCGCCCGCTTCGCCGAGGTCGCCGCCGAGGTCCCGGCCGCCGCGCAGGCCGTCATGTCCGGGGACCGCTCGGCGAGTTTCGCCGGGTGGGCCGAGGTCGCACGCATCAGCGAGCAGTACGGCATCGGCGACGTGAATCTCGTGAAACCCGGTGTGGGGGAGACGACGCGGGTATTGCTGCGACGAGTGCCGTGGCGTGTCCTCGTGCGGCCCGACGCGGAATTGCAACACCCCGGCGACCTCGCGCACGTCCGGTTGCTGGCCGAGCAGCGCGGTGTCCCCGTCGAAGAGGTCGCCGGGTTGGCGTACTCCGCGATCGGGCTCATCCATCCCCGATTCACCCGCGGGGCGACGGGCGCCGACGGGTTGGCGATCTGATGGGCGGGGTGCTCGCCGCGAGTGACCTCGATCAGACGCTGGTGTTCTCCGCGCGTTCCGCGCAGGCCGACGTGGCGGGGCTCGTGGCGGTCGAGGAGTTCGAGGGGCGGGTCATCTCCTACGTCACGCCGGGGGCCTGGGACACGCTCGCCGACCTCGTGGCCTCGCGACGTTTCGTCCCCGTCACCACGCGTACTCCCGAGCAGTACGCCCGGATCCGCTGGCCGCATGCCTCCCCGGGTTACGCGGTGTGCGCGAACGGCGGGGTCCTGCTCGTCGACGATCTCGCCGACGAGGACTGGGCCGGGCAGGTGCGGGAGAACCTCGCTTCCTCCGCATCGGTGAGCGATGTGCACGCCGTCCTGCAGAGTCTCGCGGACGAACTACGAACCGCAGCCCCCGGGTCGGAAGAACCTGCGGTGCGGACCGTTGCGGGGTTGTTCGCCTACGTCGTGCTGCGGGCGGGACAGCGGGAGGAACTCGAGGGTGCACGTCTGGGGGATCTCACGGCAGTCCTGGACGGGTGGGGTTATCGGGTGTCGTTGCAGGGGCGCAAGCTCTACGCCGTTCCGCGTCCGCTGACGAAGTCGGCTGCCGTCGCGGAGGTCGTGCGTCGTTGCGGTGCCGACGGTTTCGTCTCGGCGGGGGATTCACTCCTCGACGTCGACCTCCTGGTCGCGGCCCAGGCCTCGCGGCGTCCGCGCCACGGCGAGCTCCTGCGGGCCGGCTGGGAGCACCCGGGTGCGGATGTCACCCGGGCCACGGGTGCCGCCGCGGGTGCGGAGATCGCCGGCTGGCTGCTGTCTCAGCTGCAGGTCTGAGCAGACGGGCAGCTCGGACTCAGGCGCCCGGCCAGGTCGCTCGGAATCGACGCCCGCCGGCCCGGGGTGTCACAGCGCAACCTCCCCGAGGCTCAGCACGAGCCGGTTCGTCCACCCGGCCATGGCCGCGGCACACACCGCGTCGCGGATGCCGTCGAGGCCCAACCCGGCCGCCCGCAACGCATCCACGTCATCCGTCCCGATCGTGGGCGGGATCGTGGCGGCGTGGGCGGCGAGGTGGATCAAAGCTGGTGTCAACGGATCGGACGCATCCGCTGGTCCGTTCCCGGCCGGCACGGCGGCGGTGTGCGGGTCCGCCGAGAGCTGCACCTGGCGGTGGCCGTGCACCGAGGCGCAGTACTCACCCCCGTTCGTCAACGAGGTCGCCCGTGCGGTCAGCTCCCGATCGGCGCGAGCGAGGGCTCCGGTCGCCCCCGTGCAACCGGTCATGATCGCGTTGTAGAGAACCGTGCCCTCGGCCAGGACGCCCGGGTCGTGCCGCAGTACGAGGGAGAGCGGCGTCCCCGCCACGTCGTCGTCCGGCTCGTCACCCGAATCGTCACCCGGGTCACCGGTCGGTGCGTTGTCGGAGGTGAGCACCGGCGCGATCCACGGCACCCACCGGTAGTTCGGGAACTGCGACGCCTCGAGCGCCGGCAGGGAGATCCGCGGAGGATCCAGCGCCCGCGTCGTGGTGCCCGTCGCCGTCGCGTCGAGCGCACCGAGACCCTGCAACAACCGGGCGAGGTAGTTCACGTACGCCGCCACCTGGACCGCCGCGACGACCTGAGCGGCGCCCAGACCGAGTCCGGCGAGAGTTTCCACATCGGCACGTCCGAGAGCGTGCGGGGCGAGTGACAACCGCTCGGCGTGCCGGAGCAGTCCGACGGCCGCGGGACCGCATTCCTGCCGGCGCGAGGGGTCGCCGACGGGTTCCGGGTCCGACCCGAGCGCCGTGAGTTCTGCCGCGAACCCCACGGCGAGCTCGGCGTGCTCGTTGACCTGCGCGACGCGCAGGGCGATGCGCAGCCGTTCGACCCGCGCGAGCCCACGGTCCTCGACGGGGCGCAGCACGAGGTCGTCGAGTGCGAGGGTCGCCGCCCGGACGTCCTCGCGCAGCACCGCGAGCGGCGCGAGGGGATCGGTCCCCGTGAGGAGGTCGTCGGGGGAGCTCCCGAACAGGGGTTCCAGGATGAGGCGTCCCGCGGCCACGTCGATCCCCTTCGACCGCAGCCAGTCGTCTGAGTAGTAGGTGTCGAGGTAGCGGTTCCCGTCATCGCAGATGAGCGTCACGACACTGCCGCGCTGGCCGTCGCGGCGCATCCGGTCCACGAGTCGAAGCGCCACGCTGAGGTTCGTCCCGGTCGACGCGCCCGCGCGGATCCCGGTGCGCTCGAACAGCATCCGCATCGCGGCCACCGACTCGCCATCGGGCACGGTGAACATCTCGTCGATGACGGAGGGGACGAAGGAGGGTTCCACCCGCGGCCGGCCGATGCCCTCGATCCGTGATCCGGGGGCGGTGACCTCGCGTGAACCCGTGCGCCACGCCTGTGCGAAGGCGGAACCCTCCGGGTCCGCGACCGCGAGGCGGGTCGCGTGCTGTTGGTAACGGCAGTACCGTCCGATGGTGGCGCTCGTTCC
>JBPBQU010000577.1:0-5721 GCA_050955085.1 Janthinobacterium lividum
CTTGAGCAGGTCGGCCTTGATCGCGTCCTTGTACTGGACGCCGGCCTCGTCGGCGGCGAGCACGACGCGCCACTGCAGGTCAGTCATGAACTTCTCCTCAGAGCTTGTCGGCGATGGTCCGGGTGACCAGGGCCAGGGAGACCGCACCCGCGTCGGGGTGTCCGAGCGAGCGTTCGGCCAGCGGACGGGCCCGGCCGATCTGCGGACGCAGGTTCTTCGTTGCGTCCGCCGCCTCGGTGGCGGCGAGCGCCGCAGCGGCCCAGGCGGTTTTGAGGTCGTCACCGGCCTCGATCCGCTCCGCCAGTTTCTCGGCGAAGGGGACCTGGGAGTCGAGCATGGTCTTGTTGCCGACGCGGGCCCCTGCGAGGCGCATGACGGCCTCGACGCTGGCCGTGGCCCCGGCGGACACCTGCTGTGCGCTGGGGGCGGCCTCGTCACCGAGGGAGTCGGCGAAGGCGTGCAGCAGGACACCCCAGATGACCCCCGACGTGCCCCCGGCGCGGTCCGCCCAGGCCCCCCCGGCGGCGGACAGCGTGGCGGCGGCACCCGCGCCCGCGTCGGCCGCGGTGCGGGCGGCCTGGGCGGCGGCGGTGGAACCACGGGCCATGCCGACCCCGTGGTCGCCGTCGCCGGCGATGGCGTCGATGCGTCCGAGCTCGTCCTCGGCTGCGGCAAGTGCGTCACGCACGGCCTCGATGAGACCGGCGATCCGCGCTCCGGCCTCGGCGGCCTCGACCGGGGTCCCGGAGTAGTCGGCGACCTCGTCCTCGGGGACCTCGTAGACGGGAGCCGGGCTGGTCTCGATGACCGCGCCGGTGTTCAGTGCGGGGCACTGCGCGGGTGCGGTCCACAACGTCTCGAGCTCGTCGTCCAACCAGGTCACGGTCAGCGAGGCGCCCGCCATGTCGAGGGAGGTCACGAGCTCACCGACCTGCGGGGCGACGATCTCGTGACCGGCCTTGCGCAACCCGGCCGCGATGGGGGCGTAGAGCAGGAACAGTTCCTCGTACTTCGTCGAACCCAACCCGTTGACGAGGACCGTGATCCGGCCGCCGTCCGGCACACCCTCGGGCTTGCCGGCCAGGACCCGCTGGACGAGGAGGTCGGCGATCTCCTCCGGGGATCCGATCGGTTCCTCCGAGATCCCCGGTTCCCCGTGGATACCCAACCCGACGGCCATCTGGCCGGGGGTGACGGAGAAGAGGGGTTCGCTCTCCCCGGGGAGCGTGCAACCGGCGAAGGCGATGCCCATCGACCGGGTCACGTCGTTGCTGTGGCGCGCGACACGCACGACGTCGTCGAAGGAATAGCCGGCCTCGGCCGCGGCGCCGGCGATCTTGAACGCCACCACGTCGCCCGCGATCCCGCGCCGTTCACCGTTGGCCCCCTGGCCTTCCGAGGCGACGTCGTCGGTGACGACGACCAGCTCGGCGGGGATGCCCTCGGAGCGCAGCCGTTCGGCCGCGAGACCGAAGTTCAGGATGTCACCGGCGTAGTTGCCGAACCCGAGCAGGACGCCGCCGCCGCGGTTGGCCGCCTTGGCCACGTCGTAGACCCAGCGGGTGGAGGGTGAGGCGAAGATGTCCCCACAGACGGCGCCGTCGGCGAGGCCCGGTCCGACGTAGCCCGCGAACGCCGGGTAGTGCCCCGACCCGCCCCCGACGACGACCGCGACCTTGCCCTCGGGGGTGGCCGTGGAGCGGATCACCCCGTGCGGCACGGGCTGGACGTACTGGGCGTAGAGGTCGGTGAACCCGGCGAGGGCGTCGGACACGAAGGACGAGGGGTCCCCGAAGATCCTGGTCATGGCGTGATCTCCTTCGATCTGGTCAGGACGCGATGTACGGCGTCTGCTTGGGCAGGACCCGGCGGATGTACTCGCGGTTCGTGGCGCCCACGCTGATGCTGTCGCCACCGTAGTGCTCGACGCAGAACGCGCCACGGAAACCGGCCGACAATGCCATCCCGATGGCTTTGCGGTAGTTGATCGTGCCGAACTCCAACGGGGCGGGATGCGTACGCACCGAACCCGTCGAGGGCTCCTCGTCGCGGTAGTAGTTCTTGAGGTGCCAGTAGTTCGTGTGGGGGAACATCTTCGCGGCGATCTCCTCCCACGGCTCCACGACCTTGTGCAGACGCAGGATGTTGCCGAAGTCGGGGTTGAGGCCGACGTTGTCGTAACCGACCTCGTGGATGAACTGCACAGCGGAGTCGGCGGTGCCGAGGTAGGTGTCCTCGTACATCTCGAGCGCGATCTGGACGCCGACGCTCTGGGCGTGCTTGGCCAGTTCCTGGATCTTCGCCACGGCGACCTTGCGGGCCTCGTCGCCCAGGTCGTCGGCGTAACCGGGCTCGAGCCAGAACCACAGGGCTTTGGCCTGTGCCGGGGTGAAACCGCGCATGAAGCCGAAGTTCACGAGCGGGATGCCGATGGCCGCGCACGCGTCGATGGCGCGGTGGGAGTACGCGAGGTTCTCCTCCGCCCGCTCCGGGTCCATGACGCTGCGGCGCGAGGTCGAGAACGCGGGGATGCTCAACCCGGCAGCGCGGACGGTGGCGCCGAACTCGCCGAGGCGCTGGGGGGAGAGGTCCGCGATGCGGATCCAGGTGTCGGTCGGGTCGATGCTGGTGTAACCCGCATCGGTCATGACCTCGAGCGTGGCGGCCCAGCCCTCGGCGGGCTGTTCCTGCACCGTCGTGCCGTCGGGCAGCACGTGCGGGTGCGGCATCATCGGTACGGTGATCGGCCAGTTGTCCCGGGTGAGGACCTCGGGGTAGCCGTCGAACACCACGTT
Organism: Janthinobacterium lividum; assembly: GCA_050955085.1. GTDB lineage: Bacteria > Actinomycetota > Actinomycetes > Actinomycetales > Kineococcaceae > Kineococcus. The sequence continues at coordinate 2,796 of JBPBQU010000577.1, forward strand.
CCCGGGCGTGCTGGCGCTGCCGTCCGTCGTGTCGCTGCCGTTCGTCGTGTCGCTGCCGATCGTGCTGGTGGCTTCGTTGCTCACGTCTCGCTCCATCGTCGTCGCTGTAGTCGAGATTGTATAGAAAAACGGGCTCGCTCGCCAGTGTCCCCGCGTCACGTCTCAGCCGCCCACCGCGCGGGCCAGGACCCCCCGCAGGTGCGCCCGCATGGCCTCCGCCGCACCGTCGACGTCGCGGCGTTCGAAGGCCCGCACGATCTCCTCGTGCTCCGCCACACTCTCCTGGGCGTCGCTGACCCGCTCCTCGACCTGGTGCAGTCGCTGCACGAATCCACGGAAGGAGTCCAGGGTGCGGACGATGAACGGGTTCCCCGTGCCCTCCGCGATCAGCTCGTGGAAGGACCAGTCGGCCTTCAGGTAGTCCTTGAAACCGCTGTACCCGGGGCCCGTCGGGGCGAGGCGCTGATCTTCCACGGCAGCCCACAGGCGGCGGACGAAGTCGTCCTCGGAACGGGCGCAGGCCCGCTGCGCGTTGCCCGGTTCCACGAGCAGACGGACGTCGACGAGTTGCGCCAGCTCCTCGCCCGAGAGCAGGGGGGCGGTGCGGTATCCGCGCCGAGCGCTGCGGACGACGAGCCCGGTGCCCTCCAGGCGGGCCAGCGCCTCCCGCACGGGCGTCGCGGACACACCGAGGCGGGCGGCCAGCGCCTGGGTCCGCAACGCCGAACCGGGTTCGAGGCTGCGATCCATGATCAGCGCGAGCAATGCGTCATGGACGCTGTCGGTGACCCCGCGGGGTTGCTCCAGCGTCCCGCTCAGGCTCTCCATGGCACCTGGACGCTACCCGGCTACGGTGGCGCACGTGAGCGCGGACACGGGTGGACCCTCGACAGCGGACGATTCGACCGGAGCAACGACCGGGGTGACGACCGGGGAGGCGGAGGTCGTCGACCTGTGTCGTGACCTGCTGCGCATCGACACGTCGAACTTCGGAGACGACTCGGGGCCGGGGGAGCGGGTGGCGGCCGAGCACGTCATGGAGCTCCTGCACGAGGTGGGGTTGCAACCCGAGTACATCGAGGGTTTCCCCAGACGCGGCAACGTCGTCCTGCGTATCCCCGGTGAGGAGAAGGCCACCGCCGAACGGGGTGCCCTGCTGTTGCACGGCCACCTCGACGTGGTGCCCGCCCAGGCCGCGGACTGGAAGGTCGACCCGTTCTCGGGGGAGATCGCCGACGGTTGCCTGTGGGGGCGCGGCGCGGTCGACATGAAGGACATGGACGCGATGCTGCTCGCCATCGTGCGCGACATGGCCCGCACGGGTCGTAAACCCCCTCGCGACCTCGTCGTCGCGTTCCTCGCCGACGAAGAGGCCGCCGGGGTGCAGGGGGCGGACTGGCTGGTCGAGCACCGCCCGGAACTGTTCGAGGGCGTGACCGAGGCAGTCAGTGAGGTCGGGGGTTTCTCCGTCGACCTCGACGGGCAGCGCGCCTACCTGTTGCAGACGGCCGAGAAGGGGCTCGCGTGGCTGCGGCTCGTCGCGCACGGCCGCGCCGGGCACGGTTCGCAGGTGGGCACCGACAATGCGGTGACCCGGTTGTGTGCAGCCGTCACCCGGATCGGTGGGTACGGCTGGCCGTTGGAGTACACCGCGACCGTGCGCCAGTTCCTCGAAGGTGTCTCCGAGATCACCGGGGTCCGCTTCGACGAGACCGACCCGTCGGCGCTGCTCGCAACGCTCGGGACGACGGCCCGCTGGGTCGGTGCCACCCTGCAGAACACCTCGAACCCCACCGTTCTCGACGCCGGATACAAGCACAACGTCATCCCCGGCACCGCGACCGCCCTCATCGACACCCGTTTCCTCCCCGGTCGCCAGGAGGAACTCATGGCGACGATCCGCGAACTCGCGGGCCCCCGTGTCGACGTCGAGGAGGTCAATGTGAGCCCGGCACTGGAGACCGAGTTCGCGGCGCCGCTCGTGGACACCATGACTTCCGCCCTGTTGGCCGAGGACCCTGGGGCGAAGGTGCTGCCCTACTGCCTCTCGGGTGGGACGGACAACAAGTCCTTCTCCCGGTTGGGAATCCGCGGTTACGGTTTCGCGCCGCTGCGGTTGCCGGCGGGGATGGACTTCGCGGGGATGTTCCACGGCATCGACGAACGGGTTCCCGTCGACGCGTTGGAGTTCGGCGTCCGGGTGCTGCAGCGTTTCGTCGCCACCTGCTGAGGCGACCGCCGTGGGTTCTGCGTCGACGCCGACAACTCATCGACGCGTCATGACGAACAGTTCCGACTCGCCGTCGTGCCAGAACCCGTCGACGACCCCGAGGTCGCGCATGCCGATCCGCGCGCAGGTCGCCCGGCTGCGTGTGTTGTGGACATGGGTGAGCGCCCATACCTCGTCGATGCCGGTGGCGAACGCCTCGCGGATCGCGGTGCGGGCGGCCGCTGCGGCGTAACCGTGCCCGACGGCGTCCGGATGCAGATACCAGCCGACTTCCACCTCGTCGTGGTCGGCGTTGGGTGCGTGGAACAGCAGGACCGTTCCGACCGGTTCGGCGCGCCCGGCGACGGTGATCGCACGGGTCCCGAGCAGGGGGCCGTTGCCCGTGGCCCAGGACGCTATCCGCGCCGCGGCCTCATCCACTTCGGTCAACGGGGCGCGGGAGGCCTCCCCGAACCATTGCGTGACCTCGGAGCGGCTCAGCAGGTCGAACAACCGCGCTGCCTCGTCGGGGTGCCACGGACGCAGGACGACATCGGGAAGGTCCATGACCTTTAGTTTACGGCGCAGACACGTGAGTGGCGGCGCCGGGACCGCGGCACGCTGAGCGTGTTCAGCTGATGCGTACCCCGGCACCCCTCATCCGCTTCTTGCTGCGCTGCAAGGACTCTTTGAAAGCGCGGAGCACCTTGATGCCAC
>JBPBQU010000578.1:0-5642 GCA_050955085.1 Janthinobacterium lividum
CACGGTTTCGCCGTCGAGGGCCGCGCGGGCGAGGTCCGCGACACCCCCTACGGGCGGGCCGAGGTCAGCCACGTCGGGTTGAACGACGGGGTCGTCGAGGGGTTGCGTTGCCTCGACATCCCCGCGTTCTCCGTGCAGTACCACCCCGAGGCGGCGGCCGGCCCGCACGACGCGGGTTACCTCTTCGACCGCTTCGTCGACCTGCTCGGCGCAACCCCCCAGAACGACACCCCCCAGAACGACACCACAGGGAAGGGCGCCTGATGCCCCGCCGCCTCGACATCTCCTCGGTCCTGGTGATCGGGTCCGGCCCGATCGTCATCGGTCAGGCCGCCGAATTCGACTACTCCGGCACCCAGGCCTGCCGGGTGCTGCGCGCCGAGGGGTTGCGCGTCGTGCTGGTGAACTCCAACCCGGCGACGATCATGACGGACCCCGAGATGGCCGATGCGACCTACATCGAGCCCATCACCCCGGCAGCCGTGGAGGCGATCATCGCCCGCGAACGCCCCGACGCCGTCCTCGCGACCCTCGGTGGTCAGACGGCGCTGAACACCGCGATCGCGCTCTACGAGAACGGGGTCCTGGAGAAGTACGGCGTAGAACTCATCGGGGCCGACGTCCAGGCCATCAAACTCGGCGAGGACCGCCAGCTGTTCAAGGGCGTCGTCGAACGCTGCGGTGCGGAGTCCGCACGCAGCCATCTGTGCCACTCGATGGCTGAGGTGCTGGCCGCAGCCGCGGACCTCGGCTACCCCGTCGTCGTCCGCCCGAGTTTCACCATGGGCGGGCTCGGGTCCGGGTTCGCCTACGACGAGAGCGACCTGCGGCGCATCGCGGGCCAGGGCCTGCACCACTCACCGGTGACCGAGGTCCTCCTCGAGGAGTCGATCATGGGGTGGAAGGAGTACGAGCTCGAACTGATGCGCGATCGCGCCGACAACGTCGTGGTGGTCTGTTCCATCGAGAACTTCGACCCCATGGGAGTTCACACCGGGGACTCGATCACGGTCGCCCCGGCCATGACCCTGACCGACCGCGAGTACCAGCGCATGCGCGACATCGCCATCGCGGTCATCCGTGAGGTCGGGGTCGACACCGGGGGTTGCAACATCCAGTTCGCGGTGGACCCCGCAGACGGTCGCATCATCGTCATCGAGATGAACCCGCGCGTCTCGCGGTCCTCGGCGCTGGCGTCGAAGGCCACCGGGTTCCCGATCGCGAAGATCGCCGCCCGCCTCGCCATCGGTTACACCCTCGACGAGATCCCCAACGACATCACCCGCTCCACGCCGGCCAGTTTCGAACCCACGCTGGACTACGTCGTGGTGAAGGTGCCGCGGTTCGCCTTCGAGAAGTTCCCGGCGGCCGACCCGACGCTGACGACGACGATGAAGAGTGTCGGTGAGGCCATGGCGCTGGGCCGCAACTTCACCGAGGCGTTGCAGAAGGCGCTGCGCAGCACCGAGAAGCGCGGCGCGCAGTTCAGCTGGGTGGGGGATCCGGGGGATCGGGGTGAGCTGCTGCGCCGGGTCGCGCAGCCCACCGACGAACGCATCGGCCTGGTGATGCAGGCGATCCGCGCGGGGGCCGACCCGGCCGAGCTGTTCCAGGCGACCAGGATCGACCCGTGGTTCCTCGACCAGTTGTTCCTGCTCGACGAGATCGCCGTCGAGGTCCGCGAGGCCGCCGAGCTCACCCCGGACCTGCTGCGCCACGCCAAGCGGCACGGGTTCTCCGACCTCCAGATCGGTGAACTGCGCCACCTGCCCGAGGCCGTCGTGCGCGGGGTCCGCCACGCACTCGGCATCCGTCCCGTCTACAAGACGGTCGACACCTGTGCCGCGGAGTTCGCCGCGTCCACGCCCTACCACTACTCCAGTTACGACGAGGAGGACGAGACCCGGCCCCGGGACAAACCCGCCATCGTCATCCTCGGCTCGGGCCCGAACCGCATCGGGCAGGGTGTCGAGTTCGACTACTCCTGTGTCCACGCGAGTTTCGCGCTGCGCGACGCCGGTTACGAGACGGTGATGGTGAACTGCAACCCCGAGACGGTGTCCACCGACTACGACACCTCCGACCGGTTGTACTTCGAACCCCTGACGCTGGAGGACGTGCTCGAGATCGTGCACGCCGAGATGCGCTGCGGTCCGGTCGTGGGAGTCATCGTGCACCTCGGTGGCCAGACCCCGCTCGGGCTCGCCGCGTCGCTGGAGCAGGCCGGGGTCCCGATCATCGGAACCTCCCCGCACGCCATCGACCTCGCCGAGGAACGTGGGGCGTTCGGCCGGGTGCTCGACGAGGCCGGGCTCGTCTCACCCAAGCACGGCACCGCGGCATCGTTTCCCGAGGCCAGGAGGATCGCGGCCGGGATCGGCTACCCCGTCCTGGTCCGCCCGTCCTACGTGCTCGGTGGTCGGGGCATGCAGATCGTCTACGACGAGGCCACGTTGGAGGAGTACATGCGCACGGCGACGGAGGTGTCGCCGGAGCGTCCGGTGCTCGTCGACCGCTTCCTCGACGACGCCATCGAGATCGACGTGGACGCGCTCTACGACGGCGAGGAGATGTACCTCGGCGGGATCATGGAACACATCGAGGAGGCCGGGATCCACTCCGGTGACTCCGCCTGCGTCATCCCGCCCGCGACCCTGGGCCGGGGGGAACTCGAACGGGTCCGCCACGCCACCGAGGCGATCGCCCGCGGGGTCGGGGTGCGCGGTCTGCTCAACGTCCAGTTCGCCCTCGCCGCCGACATCCTCTACGTCATCGAGGCGAACCCGCGGGCCTCGCGCACCGTGCCGTTCGTGTCCAAGGCGACCGGGGTGGCGCTGGCCAAGGCCGCCGCGCGGTTGATGGCCGGCACCCCGATCCGGGAACTGCGGCGGGAGGGTCTGCTGCCCTCGCGGGGCGACGGGGGAGTGCTGCCCGCGCAGTCACCCGTCTCCGTGAAGGAGGCGGTGTTGCCGTTCGCGCGGTTCCGCACCGCGCAGGGTGACGTCGTCGACTCCCTCCTGGGCCCGGAGATGCGTTCCACCGGCGAGGTGATGGGCATCGACGTGGACTTCCCGACCGCGTTCGGCAAGGCGCAGGCCGCGGCCTACGGGGGTCTGCCCGTGGGCGGGACGGCGTTCATCTCGATCGCGGACCGCGACAAACGGGCGATGATCTTCCCGGTGAAACGCCTCGCGGATCTCGGGTTCCAGCTACTCGCCACCGAGGGGACCGCGGAGGTGTTGCGCCGCAACGGAGTCGCCTCGACCGTGGTGCGCAAGCACTCGGAGGGGACGAGCGAGGACGGCGCACTGACCATCGTCGGGCAGATCTCGGCCGGGCAGGTCGCGATGGTCGTCAACACCCCGTCGGGGAACCAGGCCCGGGCCGACGGGTACGAGATCCGCGCCGCGGCCACCGCCGTCGGGGCGCCGATCATCACCACGATCCAGGAACTCTCCGCCGCGGTGCAGGCGATCGAGGCGTTGCGCGACGGAAAGGGGACCTCGGTCACCCCACTGCAGGAACACACCGCCGCGCTGGCCGCCGCCTGGGACGGGTTCCGCGCATGAGTTCTCGCGTACCGGCGCAGCGGTTCGGGGCCCGGCTCGCCGCGGCGATGGCCGCGCACGGTCCGCTGTGCGCGGGGATCGACCCGCACGCCGACCTGTTGGCGGCGTGGGGTCTGCCCGACGACGCATCGGGGGTGGAGCGGCTGGGGCGCGGCGTCGTCGAGGCACTGGCCGGATCGGTCGCCTGTGTGAAACCGCAGGCGGCGTTCTTCGAGCGCCACGGTTCCCGCGGTCTCGGCGCCCTGGAGGCGGTCATCGCGGATGCCCGGGCGGCGGGGTTGCTGACGATCGTGGACGCGAAACGCGGTGACATCGGATCGACCATGGCGGCCTACGCCGACGCGTTCGCCGGTGATTCCCCGCTCGCCGGGGACGCCGTCACCCTCTCACCGTTCCTCGGGTTCGGGTCGCTGCGCCCCGTCCTCGACGTCGCGGCCGCCCACGGACGGGGGGTGTTCGTCCTCGCGCTCACCTCCAACCCGGAGGGTGGTGCGGTCCAGCACGCGCGGGGGGCGGATTCCCGTTCCGTGGCCCGCTCGATCGCGGAGGCGGCCGCCGCGGAGAACTCCGGTGCGGCGCCGTTCGGTGACGTCGGACTGGTCGTCGGTGCGACGGTCGGTTCCGCGGTGTCCGAACTCGACATCGATCTGGCCGCGGTCAACGGGCCGCTGCTCGCCCCCGGGGTGGGGGCGCAGGGTGCGAGTGCCGAGGACCTGCAGTCGGTCTTCGGTCACCGCACCGCGTCCGGCGACGCCCGCCGGTTGGTGCTGGCCGCCAGCTCGCGCGAGATCCTGCGCGCCGGTCCCGACCCCGCCGCGCTGCGTGCTGCCGCCCGTCGCGGCGCCGACGACGTCCGGGCGGCCCTGACTGCCTGAGCAGTGCGACGATGAGCCGGTGAGCACTCCCGCCCAGCATGACCTCGCCCGCGGGCTCGCGGCCCTCGTCGTGACGGCCGCGGAAGTGGGACACGGTGAGGTGGAGGCCCGTCGTCAGGTCGGCGGTTTCCTGCGCTTCCTCGACCTCGACGCCGCGGTGCTGCTGCGGGAGGCGGTCGCGGCGGTCGCGGGCCTCGCCCCCGCGGAGATCCCGGTGGCGGCGGGGGAACGACAGCTGCTCGCGGCGCTGGAGGCCCGCAGCTGGCTGGAGCGCATGAGTGCCGACGTCCACGGTGGGGCCACGCTCTGAGGTCTTGACCGCAGCGTCGCCCGGTTGCCCCGTGGGGTGCTGCCACGTTCGAGAGGTGCGGTTCACCTGTCGGCTGCTGTGACGTCACCAGGTGATGGCTGTGAGTGGTTGGTCTCCGAGCGTCCGTGCACCCGTCGGAGGGATCACATCATGTCGCGCACCCGTCACCTGCCCGCACGCCTGCTCACCCCCAACCTCACCCTCACCCTCACCGGTTCACTCCTGGTGCTCGCTCCCGCGGCCGGTGCGGCGCCCTGCACCCCGCCGGCGCAACGCATCGGTGCGGTCCAGGGCCGCGGGGACGCGACCCCGCTGGCGGGGCAGCAGGTCAGCGTCACGGGCACGGTCGTCGGTGACGAGCCGGGACTGTCGGGGTTCCACCTCCAGGACGGCGGGAACCAGGACCGCTCGACGTCCGACGCCATCTTCGTCTTCCAGCCCGGGGCGGCGGTCGATCTCGGGGACACCGTGAACGTCACGGGGCCCGCGTCGGAGTACTTCTCTCAGGCGCAGATCTCCGCCGCTACCGCGGTGTCGGTCTGCGTGAACGGGACGCTCGCTGACCTCCCGCGCGCCGCGGAGCTCGACCTCCCCGCGGACGACGCCGCCCGCGAACGGCTGGAGGGGATGCTGGTGCGTCCCACCGACCGACTCAGCGTCATGGCGTCTACAACCTCACGAGGTTCGGTGAACTGACCTTCTCGGAGGGTGCTCCGCTCGTGCAGCCGACGGAACTCGCGCGGCCCACCACCGCGAAGGCGGCACGGATCGCCGCGGGAAACGCGAGACGCCGAATCCTGCTCGACGACGGCTCCAGTGCCCGTACCAGTGTCACGCAACGGCCCTACCTCGGTGCGGACACCCCCGTCCGGGTCGGTGACACCGCGA
>JBPBQU010000579.1:0-5438 GCA_050955085.1 Janthinobacterium lividum
ATTCTTCCGGTTCGAGCTGGGGCACGACGGCCCGGGTCGCGCTGACCCGGGCCGTCGTTTCCTTCATGTTTCAACTCGCTCGAGGTGTCAACTCGGTCATGGTGCCGGTTCGTTCCTGCCACCACTACTCACGCCGGCACCGACGGATCAGCCCTGGATGCCGAGCTTGCTGAAGTCGAGTTCGTTGGCCCCGATGTTGTGGGCGGCGGCGACACCGGTGAGCCACTTCTGCGCGAGCACCCAGTCCTTGTTGTAGGACAGGTTGTAGTAGCAGCCGGTCTCGGCGTACTGCTCGGCGGCGGCGGTGAAGAGGTCGTCGTCGCCGGTGGCGACGGCCTGATCAAGTTTCTCGTTGACCTCCTTCACCTCGCACCCGAAGTAGTTGATGCCACCCGACGCGTCCCAGAACACGTGACCCCACATGTACGGGGAACCACCGTCGGGGCCGTTGTTGCCGTCGAAGAAGACGTCCGGGCCCTGCGTCGGGTCGTTGATCCAACCGAACACCTGCGACGTGGGGTAGGAGACCGCGGTCGCCTTGATGCCGAGCGCCTGCATCTTCGCGGCCTGGATGTTGGCCATCTGCTGTGCGTTGGTGTTTCCGCTCGCGTAGCCGATCGTCATGCTCGTGCCGGATGACACCGTCTTCGCGTACGCCTCGAACACGGAGGGGTCATACGTGAGTTTCTGCTCGTCCTTGCCGCCGGGGATCATGCCCTTCGCGTACAAGGTCGTGGCCGGTTCGGACCGGCTGCCGAGGACCTGGTCGACGAGGGATTTCTGGTCGATGCTCTGCAGGAACGCGAGCCGCGCCTCCTGGCTGCTGAAGAGATCCTTGGACGGGTTCAGCGTGACCAGCGCGGACTGCAGTGTCGGCAGCATGTAACTGGCGTACTTCGGGGAGTCCGCGTACGTCTTGAGGCTGGAGGACGGCAGGGCGGCAACGATCGCGGACACGTCGCCCTGGTCGAACGCCAGTTGCAACGCCGAGACGTCGGTGTAGATGGGCAGTTTCACCGACGTGAACGGCGACTTCGTGCCCCAGTAGGCGTCGTAACGCTTGAGTGTCCACGAGGTCCCCGGTTGCGATTCACTGATCTGGTAGGGACCAGTGCCGATGTCGTGGGTCTGCAGGTACGTCTGCGCGTTGTCCGACCCGGCGTTCTTTTCCAGAGCCGTGGGGGATTCCATCTTCGGCCCGAAGGGGGAGGCGAGGTAATCGAGGAACGCGGAATTCGGGTGGTCGAGCGTGACGACCGCGGTCAGGTCGTCCGGGGTGGCGACACCCTGCACACCCTTGACCATGTAAGCCGCCCCCCCTTCGACGGCGATGCGCCGGTCGAACGCGACCTTGACGGCAGCCGAGGTGAACGGGGTGCCGTCGTGGAAGGTCACACCCTCTTTGAGGTGGAACGTGTAGACGGTGTTGTCCGCATTCACGTCCCAGGAGGTGGCCAGCCTCGGTGCGATCTCGACGGAGTCGGTGTCGTCGGCGTACTGCACCAACCCCTCGTAGGTGTTGAGCACGATCGCCAGACCGTTGTTGGCGTAGTAGATGTCCGGGTCCGGCGGCTGGCCGATGTCCCCGAGCAGGCCGACGGTGAGGGTGCCGTCGGTCGGTGCCGCGTTCGCGGCCGGGGTGTCCCCGCCGCCGCCGTCGTCACCGCCTCCGGAGCAGGCAGCGAGGGTGAACAGGGGCACCGCCATGGCGATGACGAGCGCGGTGCGCGTCCGTCGACGAAGGGTGTTGAGCCGCACGGGATCTCCTTGGGACGGGGGGTGGTGTCGGTCAGCTGGGGAGGGGGTTCGGTGGAGGGGTTCTGGTGAAGCAGGCCGGGACCGTCCGCCGCTCACGCGAGGCGGGGATCCGCGGCGGTCTGGAGGACGTCCGTCACGGTGTTGACCACCACGTAGACGGCGCCGAGGACGAGGGTCACGGCGGCGATCGCCGGGTAGTCCGACGTCGGGATGCTGCTGGCGAGGTAGTTGCCCATCCCGGGCCAGCTGAAGACCTGTTCGACGACGACGTCACCGGCGAACATGAAACCGAGTTGCAATCCGCCCATGGCCAGAGCCGGGCCGATCGCGTTGCGCAGAACGTGCCTGGCGAGCACGCTCGCCTCACCGAGGCCCTTGGACCGCGCGGTACGGATGTGGTCGGCCACCAGCGTCGTCTCCAGACCGGCGCGCAGGATCCGCCCGATCGCCAGGGCCGGTGCGATCGCGAGCACGGTGGCGGGCAGGACGAGGTGCGTGAGTTCCGACCCGACACCACCCGCCCCCCGGCCGGAGGCAGGCAGCCAGCCCAGTCGCGCGTAGAACGCCACGATGGCACCGAGGGCCAGCAGGAACGGTGGAGCGGTGGCGCCGAGGAGCAACAGGCCACGGAAGAACCCGGTGAGAGGCCAGGACAGCGCGGCCGACGCCGCGAAGAGCGCGGCGAGGAACACCGCGATGACGAAGGCGACGAGAACGAGCTCGAGCGTCGCGGGGAACGCCGAGGCCAGGTCGGTGGAGACCGCGCGATGAGTCCGGTAGGAAGTTCCGAAGTCACCGTGCGACGCGTTGGCGAGAAAGTGGAAGAACTGCACCGGCAGCGGGTCGTCGAGGCCCAGCCGTTGCCGTTGCGCGTCGACGGCCTCGCGGGAGGCGTTCGCGCCGAGGGCGGCCCGCGCCGGATCACCCGGCGAGATCTGCTGCAGCACGAAGACGATGACGCTCAGCACGAGCAGCACGGCGACGAGCGCACCCGCTCGGCGGATCACGAAGCGAAACACGGCGGTTACCTCCTGGTTCCGACGAGGACGCGGATGCCGTCACCGGCGAGATTCGCGACGAGACTGAGGACGAGTACGGCGACCCCCGGGACGACGGGCACCCACCACGTGCTCAGCAGCAGTTGCGTGTTGGCGGCGGTGTCGGCACCGAGCTCGGGCGCCGGTGCCGGTTGGCCGAGGCCGAGGAAGGACAACCCCGCGAGCAGCAGGACGACGTTGCCGATGTCCAGGCTGGCGGTGACGATCGCGGTCGGTACCGCCCCGGGCAGCACGTGCCGCAACACCAACCGGGTCCTGCCGACGCCCGCGACACGCGCCGCCTCGACGTGCGGCAGGGCCACGGTGGCACGCACCTGCGAGCGGATGATCCGGGCGTAATAAGGCCACCAGACGATGCAGATCCCGATGAGTGTCCTGCCCAGCCCGGAACCGAGCGCGGAGACCACGGCGATGGCGACGAGGGTCGAGGGCAGCGCGAGGAAGAGATCGGTGACCCGCATGAGCACCGTGTCGAGCCACCCGCCGCTGACCCCGGCCACGACCCCCACGACCCCGCCGACCACCAGACCGACGGCGACCACGGCGAGGGAGGCGAACCATGAGGTCTGCAGGCCGTACAGCGTGCGGGAAGCGATGTCACGACCGATGGAGTCGGTACCGAGCAGGTGGCCGGCGCTCCCGAGGGGCAGTTGCAGACCGGCGACCGGTTGGATGGGGTCGTCGGGGGCGATGAACCGGGCCAGCAAGGCCAGGACGGTCAGGACCCCCAGCAGGGCGACGAGCAGCCACGCGGTGCTCCGACGTAGTCGCGCTCCGCTGGTCACCGCCGCGAACGACAAGCGTCGGGTGGGAACCGTGAGACTCACCGTCCTCCCCCGATCTCGGGCACGGACGCGACGAGAACCCGGGTGTAGGCCTCCTGCGGGTCACGGATCACCGCATCCGCGGCACCGATCTCCACGATCCGACCGCGTTCGACCACGGCGATCCGGTCGCCCATGAGCCGGGCGACGGCGAGGTCGTGGGTGACGAAGAGGACCGTCATGGCGAGTTCCTCCCGCATGTCCCGGATGAGGTTGAGGGTCGTGGCGGCCAGCGACGCGTCCAACGCGCTCGTCGGTTCGTCGCAGAGCAGCACCGCGGGACGCACGATGGTGGCCCGGGCGAGGGCGACGCGTTGTCGCTGACCACCGGACAGGTCGGCGGGGCGCAGCCGGGCGACCGCCGCGGACAACCCGATCGCCTCCAGCGCGGCGTCGACCCGCCGGCCCGTCTCGACCCGCCCGAGTCGTGCGGGCAGGAGCCGCTCGCGCAGCGTCTCCCCCACGGTGAGCCAGGGGGTGAGGGAGGACCCGGCGTCCTGGAAGACGAGCTGCGCACCACCGGGGGCGAGCGAGATCCGCCCGGAGCGGACGGGGACGAGACCGGCGATGGCGCGCAACACCGTCGACTTGCCGGACCCGCTCTCACCGACGATCGCGAGGGCCTCCCCCGCGGCGACGCTGAACCCCATCCCCCGCACGGCCTCGACGCTGCGGCGGCGACGGCCGTGCCCGCTCGTGTAGGTGCAGACCAGGTCTTCGACGACGACGGCGGGGACGTTGCGATCACCGCTGTGATCCCCGATCCCCCGGGCCGAAGTGCCGGTCCTCGGCTCCTCCATCGCAGCGTCCGACACCCCGGCCCGGACGGTCGCGCTGGGCAACCAGCAGGCGGCGCCGTGGTCCCGGGCCGGGCGGGAGGCATCGAGGCCGGGAAGGTCCATGGCGCACCGCTCGAAGGCGAACGGACACCGCGCCCGGTAGGGACAGCCCACGAGCCGTTCGGTGGCGGTGAGCGTGTCGGCGGCCAGCGTGGGCAACCGTCGCGACGTGTCGAGGGTGAGCGAGAGCCGGGATCGCAGAAGCCCTGCGGTGTAGGGGTGCGAGGGGGCCGTGAGCACCTGGGCGCTCGGGCCGATCTCCACGAGGCGACCGGCGTACATGACGGCGATACGGTCGGCGATCTGCGAGGCCACCCCGAGGTCGTGGGTGATGAGCAGGACACTGCAGCCGTGCTCGTCGCGCAGTTCGCGCAACAGGTCGAGCAGTTGCGCCTGCACGGTGACGTCGAGCGCGGTCGTCGGCTCGTCCGCCACCACGAGCGCGGGACGACCGGCCATCGCGATCGCCGCCATCACGCGCTGGCGCAGACCACCGGACAACTCGTGGGGGTAGACGCTGAAGCGCAGCTGCGGGTCGGGGACGCCCATCGCAGCCAGCAGGGCGATCGCCCCGTCGCGGTCCTGCCCGGCTTCCACGATCTGGCGACCGACCCGCATGGTCGGGTTGAGGGAGGTCATCGGGTCCTGGAACACCGCGCCCAGCGCCGTGCGGCGGGCGGCGCGACGGGCGGACGCCGACCCGCGCACCATGTCGGTGTCCAGGACGTGCACGTCACCGCTGACCTGCGGGCGGGCCGCGTCCGGCAGCAGGCCGAGGACGCTCATCGCGAGCATGCTCTTGCCGGAGCCGGACTCCCCGACCAGACCGACGATCTCCCCGCGGGCGATGTCCAGGTCGACGTCGCGCAGCACCGGTGAGCGGACCCCGTCGCGCTCCAGGGAGACACTCAGCCCCCGGATGCGGGCGGCGGCGGCGGGCACCACGGCGGGCGCCGCAC
>JBPBQU010000580.1:0-5410 GCA_050955085.1 Janthinobacterium lividum
GCGTCACGGCCGGGCTCGTGGGCCGCGGACTCCATGCGCTCCATCAGGTCGGTCAACGATGCGACGTCTTCGACGAACTCGGGTGCGAGGTGGGCGTGGGATGCAGCGAACCCGACGAGGTGGACGTGCACCCCGTCCGACCAGGGATTCAGGGCGAGTTCCGCAGCCATGGACAGGGCAAGACCGCGGGCTGTCACCTCGTCACCACCGAGGGAGACGAGACCAGGTGCGGCCTCGAGATCGACGAGCAGGTCGTCCGCCCCGAGGCGGGCCACGTCGGTGAGCGCCGGGTACGGGGCCGGTGGCCGACCGCCGAGCGGGGTCGCGAAGGGTTCGACTGCTTCCAGCGCCTCCCGTCGCACCTGCCACGTCAGGCCCTCGACGGTGAAGGGCGCGGGCGGGGGGTCGGCGGGCAGCTCCGACAGGTGCAGCACGAGGTCGGCGGCCCCCAACCGGGCGGCCAGCAGAGCCGGCAACCCGGCATCGCTGTCGTGGGTGCCAGCCGCGAGGTGACGCAGGGCGGCGTCGAGGAAGCGTGCCCGGCCGGGATCGTCCAGCCCGCGCTCGGCCGCAGCCCTCACCCCGCCCGGGCTCGGGGTACGGGTTGCAGCCGCCAGACCGATGGCGAGGAGACCCGCACTCAGGGCGCCACGACCGAAGACATCCCCGTCCCCGGTGGACGCCGCGTCCTGGGTCTGGAGCATCAGCGCCGGTCTCTGTTCGAGGACGTGCGACGAGGCGGGGTTCCCGGCGGGGGACGGGGCAGCCGGCCATTGCGCGGACGGTGTCGGAGCCGGCGAGATGGGCACCGGTGAGATGGGCACGGGCGAGGTGGGCACCGCTGCCAGCGTCGCGGGTGCCAGAGCGGGAGAACCGCCGACTGCGTCTGCGGGCAGCAACAGAGTCCACCCGGGACGGATGAGGTCGGCGTCCACGAGGCGGGAACCGTCGGCCTGCACCCGGTCCTGGTTCAGTGCGAAGATCTCCGGGTAGCGCAGGGGGTCGCCCAGGGTGCGCTCGGCGATGTCCCACAAGCAGTCGTGATGCCGCCCCAGCGGTGGCTGCACGACGTAGACCACCGGGCTACCCGCGCGGGTGTCCACCGCACCCGCCCCCGAGGGGGCGGGCGTCACCGCGCTCCCCCAGGCCGCGTCCGGGACGCCCGCGACCGGGCCCGTACGGGCGGCCCCGGATTCGGAGTCGGCCTGGAATGGCGACCCGGTGTTCGCGATGTGCCCCTCAGCCACCGACGTCTGCACGCTTGCCCGTCCGACGTGCACCACGGTCGCGGCGTCGGGGACCCAGACGGCACCCGCCGCGAGCAGGAGCACGGCCGCGACGAGACGTTGCGCGACCTGCTGACTCGCGCCACCCAGCGGTACCGCTCCGCTCACCCCGCCGCCGACCCAGGCTTGGAGTTCGGCGACGACGCAGAGGACGAAGTGGCCCCAGAGAAGCCAGAGCACGACCGCGAGGACGTCGATCAACGAGGACGCCGTGAGTTCCGCGTCCAGCCAACTGCGCGAGGGCAGGGTCGTGGGTAACGGGTTGCCCACCAGCGCCACCAGTGCGAGGGGCACCCCACCGAGCACGGCACAGAGGACGAGCACCGCCACCAGCCCACGAACGATCTCCATCAAGCGCTCACCCCGGGTGATTTCACCCCGGGGTAACCGGGCGGTGACGCGCGCTCGCCCGCCCGAGTGGTGATCCGGGGAGCTACGGGTGGACCTGGACAGGGTGGGTATGGGCACGATGCTCGGTCCTCGGGTTCTGCTCGGAGGGGTCGCGTCAGAGGGGTGTCGCGCCGGAGTTCCTCGGGTGGTTGCGTTCAGGGGGTGTCGAGGGGCACGACAAGCGTCTGCACCTCGGTCACCCGCAGTCCGGTGTCACGCTCCAACTGCACCTGGCGAAACGTCGCCCAGGTCGCACCGGCATCGTTGCTGACCTCGACGGCCCAGGTCTCGGTCGAGACGACGTGGTAGTTGTCGGGAGAACCGAAGTCCCGACCGGCCGAGGTCTGGTGATAGGCGAAGGAGCAGATACCGGCCCCGGTGCGTTGTACGGCACCCGCCATGAGTTCGAGGCCCGCACCGGTGCACGTCACGCTCGGACGGCCGGGTTCACCGGTCTGGACCGTCAACCCCAGCATTCGTGCCCGCATCCGGGTCTCCCCGGTCCCGACGACGACTGGTTCCACCCCGAACCGGGAGAACGCGATGACCTGACCGATGCGGGGAGTCGTCGACGGCGAGGTCGCCACCCCCCAGCTCTTGATGGTGCCTGTGCGTTTCTCCCCCAGCCTCGCGTACTCCTGCTGACCTTCGGTGAGTTCCCAGAAGAACTTCAACCGGGCCGGGTCGTCGGGTGAGACGAGAACCGACGACGGGACGAGTTCGGTATCCCACGACGGGACCGCCGACTCCGGATCCGGCGGCGGTGCGAAGCAGACCTGGCGCAACTCCTGCGGTGGGCGGGGTACCGGTGTCGGGACCGGTGGTTGCGGGGGTGCGGGCACCGGCGTCCCGGAAGACGGCACTACCACAACCCCGGTGGGTGTCGCGCTCGGAACGGGTTCTCCCGCAGGGACCGTCGTGGGTGCGGTTGTCGGGGAAACCCCTGAGAGAATACCGTTGGAAACCGCCACGGGGAGCGCTGCGGGAGGCACGGGGTTCGGGGGGAACGTGATCTGTGGTGCGGACGGGGTGAGGTCGGCTGAACCCGGGGCCACGAGCCAACAACGCGGCACCTCCGCGCCACCGAGCAGGTCGCGGAAACTCCTGGACGTGTGCCGGCCGGCGCAGCGCAGGCCGTAGTCACCGGAACCTGTCGCCCACGTGACACAACTGCCCGAACTGCCGTACGAGGCGCCGGACGCCGCGTGCCGGTCGACACCACCCGACCCCCGGGCACCCCCCGCCTCCGCAGCCGAAGCCGGGACCGCGGGCAGCAACAGCGCGCAGACCGCGGCAGCCGCTCCCGCCCACACCTGCGCACCGCGCACCACCATCAGAACCTCTCCTCGACGACCTGATCGGCAGAGCAGGCCCCGCCATCGGTGACGACGTCGTCCACCAGCCAGCGGCCCGCGACGCGCACGACGACCGCCCGCGCGGTGGTGTAGTGCGCTGCGTTGACCGGTACGCCCGTTCCCCGACCCACCTGCCAACCTCTGTCCTGCAAGCAGATCGACAGCTCCACCCGCTCGTCCCCGGTCTGCTCACTGCTCAGGACGCCCATCGGGTACGGCCCGGGCATCTGATCACCGAGGTTCGCGGCGAGGAGCGGAAGGGCCCACTGCCGACCAGCGTCGGTGAGGGTCGCCGTGAAGGCGGGGACACCGGCGGGGTCCGCGAGCTGGGCGTTGATCGCCAGCGCCTGCTCGCGCAGGTAGGAGCGCACGGCGGCCACCGCGGGATCACCACCCGGACCCACCCCGGGCGTGGTGACCGCCGAGGTCGTCGTCGCGGCAGGATGGTCGGGATGCGGCGGGGTGATCGCGGAGTTCCCCTGCGAACACCCCGCGAGCGCACCCGACCCGAGCAACGCGAGCGGTCCGGACAACAGGATCAACCGGTAACCGGCCATGTTCCTCATCGGGCGTTCCCCTCATCGGTTCCCTCGAAGGGACGGGCGCGACCGTCCCCCGCCGCCCGCAGCTCCCGCACACCCACGATCCCCAGCAGAGTGCTCGGCTGGACGATCTCGACGTGGGTCTCGACGACGATCCGTCGGTGCTGCCCGTCCTCGACCGTGCCCTGGAAGCAGGCGTCGGGATCGACGAGCGGAGCACCCGCCGCAGCCGCCGCACGGCAGTAGGAGTTGACGCGTTCGCGTACCTGCTCCTCGGGCAGCAACTGCAGGTCCGGGGCGTCGAGCTCGATCGCGCCCGCTCCCGCCCGGGCGGCTTCCTCGGCGTAGGCGACGGCCTGCGAACGCGCCGTCAACTGCCGTGAGGCGTCGATGACGAGTCCCGCCAACAGCAGCATCACCAGGGCCAGCACGGGCACGGCAGGGGCGATGGACCCTTCGTCGCGCACCCGTGCCCGGTACCGGCTTCCCGGCCTCACGAGACCTCCCGGTTCGGGTCGAGCGGACTGGAGAACGAACTGCGGACGGTGAGGCGACCCGGGGCGCCGGGCAGCCCGAGGTCGGAGATCGCGTAACTGCAGTGGGCGGTGAGCGTGACGGGGTGGCCCGGAACGAACTGCGCGATCTCGTCCACCTCCAGGGTGTCCGCGCAGTCCCCAGGACCCAACGAGGCCCGCACCACGTCGAGCGCCCGCTGGCGGGCGTCGGCCGCGGAGCGGGCCAGCGTCGCGCTGCGGGCGCCGTCGCGAACACCGGCGTCGAGGGTGGCGGAGACCTGGCCGACGCGGGAGTAGGCCAGCAGGAGGGAGATCAGCAGGAGAAACCCGGGGACGACGAGAGTGAACTCGAGAGCAATGGACCCGACCTGGCGATCCATGCCGGGCCGCCGATGATCCGCGCTGCGGAGCCGACCCCTCACCGGGTGTTCCCGAAACGTTCGACCGAACCGTTCGCCTGCTGGGTGGTGTGCAGGTCCAGACCGGGCACGAGACTGATGACGCGACCGCTCACCTGCACCGAGACCCGCTCACCATCCGGTGACCAGGAGGTGCTCACCCGGGGTTCGAGCAGCGATTCGCGGCCGATACTGGTCGCGAACTGTTGGACGTGCAATTCGATGCCCGGTTGGGCCGCGTCGACCTGCGCTCGGTCGGCGAGGACACGCATCTGGGCGACACCCTCACGGGCGGACTGCAACGCCACGGAGCGACCGTAGGCCCACAACCCGAGTTGGATGCCCAGGAACACCACGAGCAGGAACACCGGTGCGATGAAAGCCATCTCGATCGCGGCGGTTCCGCGATCGTCACCCGTTGCCCTGCCGCGCAGGACATTCAGCAGGCCGCGCCGACGGCCACCTCCGAGCACGTCTCGAGGGCCTCGCTCTTGGTCTTGACGATGTTGTAGACGACCCCCCCGATCACCGACGCCGCGACCACGACGACGGCCGCGATGATCGCCCACTCCAACGCCGAGGCGCCACTGTCGCGACCGGCTACGGCCGAGCGCCGGACCCGGGCCGAGAGGGCGCGGCAGAGCGTGGACAGGAACGTGCTGGACAAAGGTTTCTCCTCGTGAAGTGATGGTATCGAGAATGCGGGTCATGACTGCCCCATGAGGTTGGAGACGGCGGGGAAGGCGAGGAAGACCATGAACGCGGTGCACAGCAGGAGCTGCGCCACGAGCATCGACTGCGATTTCTCCCCCGCTTCGCCCTCGACCTCGGCCATGTCACGACGGCGCATCGTGGCTGCTCGGGCCGCGAGCGAGGCCCGGATCTTGGCACCGTCGTCGGCGGCGAGGGCGAGCGCACCGGAGA
>JBPBQU010000581.1:0-5378 GCA_050955085.1 Janthinobacterium lividum
GGCGGTTGGGTGCCTTGCTGCGCACCCTGACGGCGCATCTGGCCGAGAACCCCAGGGCGTGCCTGCGCACGTCGGCGGGGATGCTCCGGTTGCGCGCGCAGGCGATCGTGCTCGACGACGTGGTGCTGGAGCTCGCGCCGGGACCCCTCGCCGTGCTGAGCCGGTTGGCCGCTGCCCGGGGGGCCGTCGTCTCACGCGAGGAACTCCTGGCCGTGCTGCCCACGGGTGGTGACCTGCACGCCGTGGAGGTGACCGTCGCGCGGCTGCGCACGGCACTGCCCCACTCCGACCTGGTGAAGACGCTGGTGAAACGGGGTTACCGCCTCGACGTCGTGGACGCCCCCGCGGTGGCGGTGTGAACCCCGGTGATGGTGTGGACCCTGCCGGTAGTGGGAACCACGGTGGCGACCTGAACTCGGTGGGATCCGCACCCGGACCGGTTCTGGTGGCCTGCTCGCACGGAACCCGTTCCACGGCGGGACGTTCCGTCGTCGAGGAACTGCGCGAGGCGGTGCGCCGGAGCCGACCGGGGTTGACCGTGGCTGCCGCCCACGTCGACGTGCAGGAGCCGGAACTCGGTGTCGTCCTGGCGGAGCTCGTTGGCGCGGGTCACCGTTGCATCGTCGTCCCACTGTTGCTCTCCAGCGGTTATCACGTGCGGGTGGATATCGCAGATGCCTTGCGCGACACCGCAGGTCTCGCCGTCTCCGCGCCCGCACTGGGCCCCGACGACGTCGTCACGGGTGTCGTCCGGCACCGGTTCGAGGAGGCCCTCGGAGGGCCGGTGGAGAGTTTCGAGGGTGCCGTGGTCCTCGCCGCGGCGGGTTCCTCCGACGAACGCGCCGCCGCCGACGTCCGGACGGCGGTGGCCTCGCTGTCGCGCTCGCTGGGCCGTCCCGTCACGTCGGGTTATCTCTCGGCGCAGTCCCCCACCGTGGCCGAAGCCGTCGCCAGCGCCCGCGCCGCAGGTGCCGAGCGGGTGGCCGTCGTCAGCTACCTGCTGGCCCCCGGGGTGTTCTCGGCCCGACTCGCCGCAGCCGGGGCGGACGTGGTGGCACAACCCCTGGGCCCGCACCCCGACCTCGTCGAACTCGTGCTCGCGCGCTACGACGCGATCGCGGGTTCCTTCACCGCCCCCGAGCACGCCCCCCGGTGATCAGGGGTCGAGACAGGGGGTCCCACGGCGCCCGGGGCGGGTTCGGGCAGGGGCGAACGCCATCGAGGGCGCGCCGACCCGGTGCGGCACCGACGATGGTGGCATGCACCTCCCGACGTTGACGTCCGTGCCGTGGTGGCCCGCGACGCTCGCCCTGGCCCTCGCGATGACGTTCACCGCCTGTTCCACGGACGAGACGGGCAGCGGCACCGCTACGCCGACCGCGCCCGACGCCACCTCGGACACGGCCCCGGCCGAGCCAGGACCGGCGGTGTCGCTCGACACGCCGGCCGACGCGACGGGAGCACCCACCCGAGCGCTCGACATCACCACCGGTCTGGACGTTCCGTGGGGGCTGGCGGTCCTGCCCGACGGTACGGCGCTGGTGACCTTGCGCGACGCCGCCCGAGTCGTCCAGGTGGGACCGGGGGTCCTGAACCAGATCGCCGCCCCGGGTGCGAACGGCACCGTGCCCGACGTGGTCCCAGCCGGTGAGGGCGGGCTGCTCGGCATCGCACTGTCCCCGGACTTCGCGACGGACGGGCACGTCTTCCTCTACGAGACGACCAGGGACGACAATCGGGTCGTGCGCTGGACGTTGGGCCGGGGTCGGCTCACCGATCCCGTGGCCGTGCTCACGGGGATCCCGAAGAACACCACCCACAACGGCGGTCGGATCGCGTTCGGACCCGACGCCATGTTGTACGTCGGAACCGGTGACGCGCAGAACCGGGACGCGGCGCAGGACGTCGATGCTCTGGGGGGGAAGATCCTGCGGATCCTGCCCGATGGTTCGATCCCGGTGAACAACCCGTTCCCCGACTCCCGGACGTGGTCCTACGGGCACCGCAACCCCCAGGGTTTCGGGTGGGACTCCACCGGCCGTCTCATCGCCTCGGAGTTCGGCCAGGACACCTTCGACGAGTTGAACGTCATCCGCCCCGGCGGGAACTACGGCTGGCCGGTAGTGGAAGGACCAGGTGACGGTGGCGGCCGGTTCGTGGCCCCGCTGCAGACGTGGACGACGGACGAGGCGTCTCCGAGCGGGGTCGCCGTCACCCGCGACGCCGTCTACGTGGCGGCGTTGCGCGGCCAGAAGTTGTGGCGGATCCCGCTGAACCCCGACGGGCCGACGGGAACCCCGCAGCCCTACCTCGAGGGAACCCTGGGACGCCTGCGAACCGTCGAGGTCGGTCCGGACGCCACGTTGTGGATCCTCACGTCGAACACCTTCCGCGGACAACCCCGCGCGGGTGACGACCGGCTCGTCGCGGTGCCGCTGCGCTGAGGGGACGGAAGCGGTCGCGCCCTCGGCCCACCCCGCCGTAACCTGCAGGCATGGATCTCCCCGAGGAACTGCTGACCCTGCTGCGCGGCGCCAGCACCTGTTACATCTCCACCACGATGCCCGACGGGTCGCCGCAGCTGACCCAGACCTGGGTGGGCACGGACGGCGAGAACATCATCATCAACACCGTCGAGGGTTTCCAGAAGGTCCGCAACATCGAACGCGACCCCCGGGTGGCCGTGTCGGTCGCCGACCCGAAGAGGCCCTTCCGTTATTTCACGGTGCGCGGGCACGTCGTCTCCTCGACCACGGAGGGCGGCGTCGAGAGCATCGAGGCGCTCTCGCAGAAGTACACGGGTGAGCCCTACCCCTGGTACGGCGGGCGGAATCAGACCCGCGTGATCCTCACGATCGCAGCCGACAAGATCCACGCCCAGGGTTGACCTCCGCCCCGGATCGACCGCTCCCCCACGGCGCGGACGCAGGCCGGAGCGTGCAAGGCTGGAGTGGTGTTCGAGCACCTCAACGAACTGGTCACCTCGCACGCCGGTGCCCCGTGGGTGCTGATCGTCGTGCTGGCGCTCGCCGCGCTCGACGCGTTCGTCCCGCCCCTGCCGAGCGAGTCCGTGGTCATCGGACTCGCGGCGATCGCCGCCGACACCGGCCACCCGAATCTGGTCCTGCTCGGGGTGTGCGCCCTCGTCGGTGCGTTCCTCGGTGACAACCTCACCTACACCATCGGACGGTATTCACCGTTGCGTGGCTGGATCGCCCGCCATCCCCGCGTCGAGCACGCCTTCGACCGCGCCGCCCGGGAACTGGACCGACGGGGTGCCTTCGCGATCCTCGCTGCGCGCTACATCCCCATCGGGCGCATCGCCGTGAACCTCACCGCCGGGGCGATGCGCTTCCCTCGGCAACGCTTCGTCCCGCTGTCCGCTCTCGGGGCGATCACCTGGGCCGCCTACTCCATCACCATCGGCACCCTTGCCGGGCAGTGGATCGAGTCCAGCCCGCTGGTGGGAGCGGCGATCGGGATCGTCATCGCCCTCGCACTGGGCTTCGCGGTGGACACCGTCCTGCAACGCGTCGTGCACCCGCGCAGGCGTCGCGGGGCCGTTCCCCCCGATCACCCCACCGACGGCGTCACCCGGGCCAGTGCCGAGTAGAACCAGCAGAAGGGGGCCGGCCGGGGTTTGCGGTGATGTGCGGGCATTTCAGCCGCAGCGCCCGCAGTGCTGACCCAGGAGCAGGTGACACCCCAGTTCACGTCCCACATCGCATCGCGCAGAACCCGGTGGGTCCACACCATGACCGGGCCCCGGCGAATGGAGGTGACCACGCTCACCACGTCACGGACGGCGGCGTCGGGGTACAACACCGCCCGCCCGCAACGGGCTGCGTCCACCAGTCCCTGCGCCCCGCGCACCGCGACGCGCTCGACCAGCACGATGCGGGTGTGGAAGACGTGCCGTTGTTGTGCTCCCGGGTGGTCGGCGGTGTAGCGCAGGCGTTCCAAGCTGACCACTAGGGTCTTCCACTCCACGGGGAACGGTTCGGATCGGAGGGGTCGTGGCTGCGAACGGGACTGTCGTGATAGCTCTGAGTGGCATCCTGCGTCGCCTCGACGCCAACGGTGGTGATGGTGTGGTCGTGGAGTTCCGGCCCGAGCGCTCACGTGATGATGCGGACCTACTCGCAGCGCGGGCGGTCGTGAGCACTTTCTCGGACGCCACAGCGGCCGCCGCAGCGCGGGGTGCAGGAGCAGGCACCAACGGCATCGAACTGTCGGGGCGGGGAGTGGTCATCAACGTTGATCCACCCAGCGGTGAGGAGCTGTTGTCGGCCTGGTTGCAGGAGCTGGCGGACAACCTGGAGGTTACGGGGTTCACCGGCGAGCTGGTGGCGGCCCGGCAGTCCCCGCTACCGAAAGCTGTCGCAGACCACAGCGTGCTGCGGTTGGGGGCCTTCGTGTCCTACCGGTTGCTGTCGCCGTTCCGCTACCGCAACACCGCCTTGGACGGCCCGCCGCGGTGGGATGTCGACCCGCAGACGACGGAGCGGGCCTGCGACCAGGCCCTCACCTGGACAGGAGAAGCCGGTGGCGACGCGTGGCTGCAAGAAGGTCGGTTACAGGTGAAGCTCGGCGCCGTCGAGCAGGTACCGCTGAACGCGGCCGTGGCCCGCTCAGCGCGGGGTGTTCTCACCCGGGTCGCCCTGCCGCTGGGGCGGGTACGTCGAGCGTCCTTCTGGCCCTGGGGGCAAGCGCTCTTCCAAGTCGAAGAACCCGGGAGCAGTTGGCAGGAGACGCTCGCTGCGGCCACCGAACCGCTGCGTTTGCTGCCCTCGCAGGTAGACCTCGCGTTCATCGGCTGGTCCTACGGTTGGGGACGGAGTTGGATGGATCTCGGCAGTAAGGTGCCCGCTCTGCCTTACGTAGCGGAGGCCGAGGTGCGGAATCACCGCGAGTTGTGGGAGTCGTTCGTGCCCGACGTCCACGGCGTGCAGTTGTTGACCGCAGCGCACCTGGCCAAGGCCGCGGACTTGTCTGCCTGGGAGGTAGAGCAGGTAGCTGCGGAGCGTTATCTCGTGCGAGCTCGCGACTTAGCGCCTTGGTACGCCCAACGCGAAGCTGACCTTGACGTTGTCGATCAGGCGCGTCGTGATTTCGGAGCGATGATTCTCACGTCTGATTTCGTGGCGGAGTTGAGGAGATTGACGTAACAGTACGGGAACGCACCGCACCGAGGCTCGTGCTCGACGCTTGCGGTTCCGGGGGGCGCGCAACGAGCGAAACCTGTGGACGACCTTCTCGGTGGGAAACCTCGATTCCGACGCATAGCCACCCGGAGCGCGGCCGGGAGCGTCGTGGCCTGTCCGACCGTGACGACGAGTCCGTCGCCGCGCTCACCGCGCAGGCGATCGGACTCGTCG
>JBPBQU010000582.1:0-5235 GCA_050955085.1 Janthinobacterium lividum
TTGCGGGTGATCGTTCCCCGGGGCCACTGGCGGGTCGCGGCACGCAGGTGCAGCATCATCGGGCACGACCGATCGCACAGCTGAGACGCACCCGCACGACACAACCGCAGGACGCACCCGCAGGACGCACCCGCAGGACGAGAAGGAGCCATGACGAACCCGCGCGCAGGACAGCAGGCCGAAGCCTCGGACCTCATCGACGTCTCGCACGTCGTGACGGCGTACTACGCCACGACGCCGGACCCCTCCGAGGTCAGCCAGCGGGTCGCCTTCGGCACGTCGGGCCACCGCGGTTCCAGCCTCGACGCCGCGTTCAACGAGCACCACATCCTGGCGACGACCCAGGCGATCGTGGACTACCGACGCGAGCAGGGGTACGACGGCCCGTTGTTCATCGGCCGCGACACCCACGCGTTGTCCGAACCCGCGTGGGTCTCCGCACTCGAGGTGCTCGGCGCCAACGACGTCACGGTCCTCGTCGACTCCCGCGATTCCTGGACCCCGACCCCGGCCGTGTCGCACGCGATCCTGCGCGCCAACCGCGATGGCCGCTCGATCCGCACCACGGGCTCCGGCCTCGCCGACGGCATCGTCGTCACGCCGTCGCACAACCCCCCGCGCGACGGGGGTTTCAAGTACAACCCGCCCAACGGTGGCCCGGCCGACACCGACGCGACGGGCTGGATCGCGAAGAAGGCGAACGCCTACCTCGAAGCCGGCCTCCAGGGCGTGCAGCGGGTCCCGTTCGCCACCGCGCGCGCCGCCGCGCAGGGTTACGATTTCCTCGCCACCTACGTCGACGACCTTCCGAACGTCCTCGACATCGACGCGATCCGCAGTGCCGGCGTCCGGATCGGTGCCGACCCCCTCGGCGGGGCGAGCGTGGAGTTCTGGCAGGAGATCGCGGACCGCCACCACCTCGACCTCACCGTCGTGAACCCACTCGTCGACCCGACGTGGCGTTTCATGACCCTCGACTGGGACGGCAAGATCCGGATGGATTGTTCCTCCCCCTCGGCGATGCAGTCGGTCATCGACCGGCGTTCGGAGTTCCAGGTCGCGACCGGCAACGACGCCGACTCCGACCGGCACGGCATCGTCACCCCCGACGCCGGACTGATGAACCCCAACCACTACCTCGCGGTGGCGATCCAGTACCTGTTCGGGACCCGCGAGGGCTGGCCACGGTCCGCCGCGATCGGCAAGACGCTCGTGTCCAGTTCGATGATCGACCGCGTCGCGGAATCCCTGGGCCGCACCCTGCTCGAGGTTCCGGTCGGGTTCAAGTGGTTCGTACCGGGTTTGCTGGACTCCTCCGTCGGGTTTGGCGGGGAGGAGAGCGCGGGGGCCTCGTTCCTGCGCCGCGACGGTTCGGTCTGGAGCACCGACAAGGACGGGATCCTGCTCGCCTTGTTGGCTGCCGAGATCATCGCGACCACGGGCCGCACCCCGAGCGAGCACTACGGCGACCTCGTCGCGACGTTCGGCGAACCGCAGTACAACCGCAGTGACGCGGCCGCGACGCGTGAACAAAAGGCGACGTTGTCCAAGCTGTCCGCCGATCAGGTCTCCGCCGACACCCTGGCCGGTGAGAAGATCATCGCCAAGCTCACCGAGGCGCCCGGTAACGGCGCCCCGATCGGTGGCCTCAAGGTCGTCACCGAGTCGGCCTGGTTCGCGGCCCGCCCGTCCGGCACCGAGGACGTCTACAAGATCTACGCCGAGTCGTTCCAGGGCGAGGACCACCTGCGGCGCGTGCAGTCCGAGGCGCAGGAACTCGTCGACGGGGTCCTGTCGGGATCGTGAGGCGTCGGTGACCAGGATCGACCAGTGGGTGTGGGCGGTGCGGCTCTACCGCACCCGTTCCATCGCCTCCAACGCCATCAAGTCGGGACACGTACGCCTCAACGGGGAACGTACGAAACCCTCGGCCACGGTGCGCGCGGGTGACGAGGTACGGGTGCGGGCCGAGGGTTACGAGAAGGTCTTCGCGGTAGTCCAACTTCTCGAGAAACGTGTCGGCGCCCCACTGGCCGTCGCGGCCTACGTCGACAACTCACCGCCACCCCCACCGAAGGACGAGTTCTTCGGTGCGTTCGGTCGCCGCGACCGCGGGGCCGGGCGCCCGACGAAACGCGACCGGCGGACCATGGATCGCCTGCGAACCACTCCCGGTGGCGCAACCTCCGACGACCCGGACGTCGATGACCCCATCTTCGATGACCCCGACTTCGATGACCCCGACTTCGATGATGAGCCTTTCGACGACGAGGGGACCCCGTGACCGCGATACAAGAACTCCCGAAAGCCGAGCTGCACGTCCATCTCGAGGGGACACTGGAACCCGAAGAACTCCTGCGGATGGCGGAACGCAACGACGTCGAGGTGCCCTACACCTGCGCCGAGGAGGTTCTCGCGGCCTATGAGTTCGCGAACCTCCAATCGTTTCTCGACGTGTTCTTCCAAGGATGCCGCGTGCTGCGTCGCCGCGACGACTTCGCCGACCTGGCGGCGGCCTACCTACGTCGCGCCGCGAGCGACGGGGTGACTCGGGCGGAGGTGTTCTTCGGCCCGCAGACGTTCCTCGCCCTCGATGTGCCGCTGGCCGATCAGTTCGAGGGGATCTTCGACGGTTTCGCGCGGGCCCACGAGGAGACCGGGATCGACGCGGCGCTCATCCCCAGCGCCCAGCGCCACCGCACCGAGGATGACGCGCTGGAGATGCTCGAGGCCGTCATGCCGTGGGCGGACCGGATCGCCGGTTTCGGCCTGGGCTCGACCGAGGTCGGCAACCCCCCATCGAAGTTCGCGCGGTACTTCGCGGCCGCCCGGGAACGCGGCTTCCGCACCACGATCCACGCCGGTGAGGAAGGTCCCGCGTCCTACGTGTGGGAGGCGCTCGACGTCTGCCACGTCGACAGGATCGATCACGGAGTGGCTGTCGCGAATGACCCGGCCCTCGTCGCGCGCCTCGCGGCGGAGCAGGTCCCGTTGACGATGTGCCCACTCTCCAACGTCCGCCTCAAGGTCGTGCCCGACGTGGCGGCCCACCCGCTGCGCCGGCTCTTCGACGCGGGCGTCCTGGTCACCGTCAACTCCGACGACCCGAGCTACTTCGGGGGTTACGTCGGCGACAACTATCGAGCGCTGCACGAGGAGGGTGGGTTCAGCCTCGCTGAACTCGCCGAGCTCGCCCGCAACAGCCTGACCGCGAGCTGGGCGTAGTCCACCCTGCCGTCGGCGACGCGGGTCGTGGCCGGTTCAGCCCTTCGGCAGGTCTCGCAGCCAGTCCTCGACCTCGGCCAGGGTGAGGACGGGGCCGTTTCGTCCGAAGGCGATCCGGGCACCCTTGGTGCGCGGGTCACCGCTGGTCAGCAGGTACCCCGGATGCCGCGAGGTGGGGGCCTCGAGCTGCCAACCCTTCGCCTTCGCGCTCGACCGCAGCGCCTGGAACCGCTCCTGCTCACCGGTGTCGCTCATGTCTCATCCCCCTCCTGCGGGCACTGCTCGCGATGCAACCCCGCCACGGTGGGGCGACCGATCGGTTCGGGAAGGTCCCCCCGCCCAACCCCCGGTAGCGTACGGCCGGGCATGACCGAGCCCCCCTGACGAGTTGGAGACGGACATGAGCAACTCCCAGGAAGCCACCGCGAGCGCCGGCCCCACCGTGTTCGTCGTCTACGGGGCGACGGGTGACCTGGCCAAGCGTCTGGTCATGCCAGGGTTCGCCGCGCTGGCGAAGGCCGGGCTGTTGCCGGAGAAGTGGATCCTCATCGGCAACGGTCGCCGCAAGCTGAGCGAGGACGAATACCGCGATCAGGTGCGCAAGGGCCTGGAGGAGTTCGGCAAGGACCTCGACGACAGCACCCTGGACGAGATCGGGGCCGGGCTGCGCTTCGCCGGCGGGGGGTTCACCGCCGAGGACCCCGGCTCGTTGCTCGACGCCATCGCCGCGGCGCGCGCTGAGATCGGTGAGGACGCACAACTCGTGCACTACCTGGCCCTGCCGCCCACGACGTTCCCCGCCTACACGCGGGCGATCGCCGCGCACGAGCTGGCCGCCGGATCACGGGTGGTCTACGAGAAGCCCTACGGCACCTCACCGACGTCGTTCGAGGAGCTCGACGAGCTGGTGCTCTCGGTGTTCGACGAGGACCAGGTCTTCCGCATCGACCATTTCCTCGGCAAGGAGGCGACGCAGCAACTGCATGTGTTGCGCTTCGCGAACCGGATGTTCGAACAGTTGTGGAGCGCCGAGAACGTCGCCCAGGTCCAGATCGACGTGCCCGAGACCCTTGGTGTGGACGACCGCGCGCAGTTCTACGACGAGACCGGCGCCACGCTGGACATGCTCGTGACCCACCTCCTGCAGATCGCCGCCGAGGTCGCCCTCGACCCGCCCTCGGGTTGGGGTTCGGAGGCCCTCGCGGCGGCCCGCGAGAGTGTGCTGTCGAAGTTCCGGGCCCTCGACCCGTCCGAGGTCGTCCTCGGTCAGGGCACGGGTTACACCAGCCTCGACGACGTCCCCGAGGAGTCGACGACCGACACGTTCGTCGCTGCGAGGGTGTGGGTGGACACCGACCGCTGGCGCGGTGTCCCGTTCCTGCTGCGCACGGGCAAGAAGCTGGCCGAGAGCCACCAGCACGTCACTCTCGTGCTCAAGCCCCCGATCGCGCGTCCTGACGAGACGGACGAACCCGAGGCGATCACGTTCACCCTCAGCGGGAACGGCACCGTCTGGGTGGGCGTCACGGCCCGCCGTCCCGGGGTCTCCGACGACCTTGTCCCGGGTCGGCTCTACCTCGACCTCGCGAGCCTGCCGGATGCGGAACCCGTGCCGCCCTACGCGGCCCTGTTGCGCGACGTCCTCATCGGCGATCGCGCGTTGTTCACCACCTCAGCGGGACTGCGCGACGCGTGGCGCATCGTCACTCCGCTGCTCGAGAAGCGCCCGGAGCTGATCCCCTACGCCGCAGGGTCGTGGGGGCCGGAGGAGGCCGACGAGCTGGCCGCCCCCTTCGGGTGGCTGACCGAACGCCAGCGGCGCTGACGCATCTCGCGATGGTGCTTGATCACCCCACGAGCGACACGATCCCCCTGGTGATCAAGCACCATCGCGGGGCACCTGAGGACGGCGATCCGCAGGAGCCGGTCACCGCGCGTCGCGGGCCACCCGGCGCAGTGCGGGGGCATTCGCGATCACCGCACCATCGAAGGTCGGGTCCGTGCCGGGGA
>JBPBQU010000583.1:0-5224 GCA_050955085.1 Janthinobacterium lividum
ATGTCAGGAATCCCGACGGCCACCTGTCGTCGACCAACTCGAGAACCTTGGCAACCGCAACTTCGTCATTCACCTCACCTCATCGCGCTACGCATAACGACGAATATGCGTGCAACGCGCGGGTCGGTCCGTTGCGGCGCAACGTGTCTGGCTTGACACGACACTCCCCTGTCGTTTATTCTTCGAGTGTGACTCCCCTGTCCCCCGGGGTCGTCGAAATGCTCACCACAGGCGCCGCACTGACCCGCGCGATCCACGCCTACGAGGTGGCACGACTCCCCCGCAAAGATTCCCCGCACTCCATCGCCGCTCGTCGACGCGACGTCGCCGCAGTGCTCCCCCGGCTCTGCTTCGCCCTCCAACGAGACGACCTGACCATCGCCGATCTCACGACGCCCGCCTTACGGACTGCGTTCGCGGACTTCTCACTGGACCACGCCCGCAGTTCCATCGCACGCTGCTGGTCGACATGGAACGGGTTCTGCGACTTCCTCGTCGCAGACGACGTGCTGGCGGGGAATCCGATGGCCGGTGTGCACCGACCGCGCCCGGAGATCCAGGGACCGAAACCATTGCGGGGTGAGGACACACCCGAACGACTGCTGGATGCGGTCGCCGCGGGGCGCAAGGCCCGCGACCCGTGGGCCGAACGCGACCTCGCTGTCGTGGCGACATTGCTCGTCACCGGAATACGCAGCGCCGAACTCCTGGGGCTGCGGGTCGGTGACCTCGCCGGGCGCGTCGGAGATCAGCGGATCCGCGTACTTGGCAAGGGAAACGCGGAACGTAGTATTCCGGTGGAGACGGTCCTGGCCGACCTCATCACGACCTACCTGGGCAGTCGGACTCGACGTATCCCTGGTGGTCACGTGCCCCCGCTGGACGCGCCGTTGTTCGTCGACGGCACCGGCCGGGCACTGACTCGGGACCAGCTGCAGTATCTCGTCCGAAGTTGTTACCGCAGCGCAGGGGTCGGGGATCGAGTGCAGCGCGGCGCACTCGTGCACGCACTGCGGCACACGTTCGCGACCCGCGTCGTCGCCAACGGCGCCAGTGCAGTGGAAGTGATGCGCCTCCTCGGCCACCGCAGCCTCGCCACGGCCCAGCAATACGTCGATGCCAGCGCTGACGAGCTCCGTTCCGCCGCCGCGGCGAGTTCCTCCTACGCCGCCCTGCGTGACCTTCACACGCGCGGGCTCTCGTGATCGTCGGTGGCACTTACCGCTTCGATCGCAGAGGTGACCGGGATGCTGCAAACGCCTCATCTGAGGGTGGAGCCTCCAGGGTTCAGCTCAGAACGCTGCCACCGGCAACAACATCAGCGCAGAAGCATCTCCGCAGTCGACATATCGGTCACCAGACAGTTGAAGTACTTCGCCCGGGCCCCCGCGAGGATACTGACCAATTTCTCCTGACCGAGAGCCACCGCGATCGTCGTCGGGATTGCGCGGAGCATCTCGAGGCTCGTGGACAGCATCGAATCACTGCCTGGAAACGCGACTTCGTGACCATCGCCATCGTAGAACCTGGAACACACGTCACCCACGGCATCCTGCAGGCTCGTCGTGTGTTCAGAGGCGTAGTGCGGCAACGACCGACGAAAGTTCGGTGGTGCACCGATACCGAGCACGGCGCACTTGGCCTCACCCCACATGCCCACCACCCGCGCGATGGCCGGGTCCTCGAGGAGACTGGTTCGCAGCCAAGGGGTGGGTACGGCCGGCGCATACAGAAAGGCCGGTTGACCATCGACGCGGGCGGCGAATTCACGGACGATCTCACTCGTCTGATACCAGGGTTCCGGCTCGGAGATGCCCCCGACGGTGGGGGCGACGATGACCCCGGGTAACGGTGGCAGATCGCAATGTGCTGCCACGTAACACATCTTGCCCGAGGAGACGAGGACCACGTCGCCCTGTTTCAGTTCCGCGTCGGCCAGAGCTGCCCCCAACGCAGGGCCCATCCCCACGCCGAGAACCTCTGGAGCAGTATCCGGGAAGACATGAACACGTCGAAGGTCGAGTCGGTCGGCAACCTGCTCGCCAAGGGTGTCCGCAGTGTCGGTCGGCGGCAACACCTTGATCAGGACCATCCCGCGACGGCGCGCTTCCGACAGCAGACGGCTCACCGTCGCCTGACTGATCCCCAGACGTGCAGCTACCTCCGCCTGGGTCGCGTCCTGTTCGAAGTAGAGCACTGCCGCAGCATGGAGCAACTCCCCGGGCGCACGGCCGATACCGGCACCAGCGCTCACCTGATCAGCCTCCATCGTGGTTGTCGTCCTGAAGGATCCATCATGCTCGACGCCGCGGCTTGCGAGGTAACGATCGGGACACGATGAATATTTCCGCCTGGACGCCCATTCAGGCGGTGCATAGCGTGTCACCGCGGAGCAGAGGTGCTCGGCGCATGACAAGGAGGTCACCCGATGAGTCGAGACGTCATGCAGGCGGTCGTCTGCCATGGACCGGAGGACTACCGGCTCGAAGAAGTCGCGAAGCCATCGTTGATAACCGGTGGCGCAGTGGTGCGGGTCGAGGCGGTGGGTATCTGTGCCTCCGACCTCAAGTGTTACCACGGTGCGGCGAAGTTCTGGGGTGACGACAGCCGCCCCGCTTGGGCCGAGACCGAGGTTATCCCCGGCCACGAATTCGTCGGTGAGATCGTCGAGATCGACGACACGGCCGCCCGGCGGTGGGGCGTCGCCGTCGGTGACCGGGTCACCAGCGAGCAGATCGTGCCGTGCTGGAAGTGCCGTTACTGCCTGCGTGGGGATTACCACATGTGCGCAGTTCATAATCTCTACGGATTCAAGCGGGCCACCCCCGGTGCGATGGCGGAGTACATGGTCTTCCCGCCCGAAGCGTTGGTCCACCGGATCTCCAAGGAACTACCACCGGCACACGCCGCTTTCGTGGAGCCGTTGTCGTGTTCGCTGCACGCCGTCGAGCGCGCCGACATCCAGTTCGAGGACGTCGTCGTCGTCGCCGGCTGCGGCCCGATCGGCCTGGGCATGATCGCCGGCGCGAAGGCCAAGGGGGCCGCGCACGTCGTCGCACTCGACGCGGTTCCCGCAAAACTGGCGCTGGCAAGGCGTTCGGGTGCCGACACCGCCCTCGACATCGGTTCCGACGACATCTATGCCGCAGTGCGTGACCTGACCGACGGTTTCGGAGCCGATGTGTATCTGGAAGGCACCGGGCATCCGGCGGCGGTCAAGCAGGGTTTGAACCTGCTGCGCAAGATGGGTACCTACGTCGAGTACGGCGTCTTCGGTTCCGAGGCCAGTGCCGACTGGTCGATCATCAGTGACGACAAGGAACTCGACATCCGCGGCGCTCACCTCGGCCCGCACACCTGGCCCAAGGCCGTCTCGATCCTGGAGAGCGGTGTCCTGCCGATGGACGACATCTGCACCCACCAGCTGCCGCTCGCTCAGTTCCAGGAGGGCCTCGATCTCGTCGGGGCAGGCACTAGATCCGTCAAGGTCTCCCTCGTCCTCGATGGTTCCGTCTGAAGGGGGGCATCCTTACGCCTGGGGTTCGCCGGCCATGAGGTCCCCTACTGTACTTCGACGATCCCGGCAGAACTAGGACACCACCGGGTCTGAACGAGTGAACTGCGCAACGCGGCGTGGGGTCATCAGCTGCTGAATGCGCAGCACGCTTATCTGACGAGGTCCGCCACCAGCTTGCACATACGTGCATCAACGACGATGGGACTGCCTGTGGAGGCATCACGTCCTGCGGTGACAACGCCGCAGAGAACAGAATCCGGACCCGCGCTGCTGGAGATGCGACATATCATCAAGCGCTACGCCGGGGTCACCGCACTGAAGGACGTTTCGCTGACCGTTCGTCAGGGTGACATCCACGCCATCTGCGGAGAGAACGGCGCGGGAAAATCCACTCTGATGAAGGTGCTGTCGGCGGTCGAGCCGTACGGGACGTTCGAGGGCCAGATCTTCTTCGACGGTCAGGAATGTCGCTTCTCGGACATCAAGCAGAGCGAGCACGCCGGCATCGCGATCATCCACCAGGAACTGGCGATGATCCCAGAGCTCTCCGTGATGGAGAACCTCTTCATGGGAAGCGAGCACACCAAGCGCGGTGTCATCGACTGGGACGCGGCCTACTCCACCGCGTCCCGATTGCTGCACCAGGTGGGACTGAACGAAGAACCCACTGTTCCGATCAAGACCCTGGGCGTCGGAAAGCAACAGCTCGTGGAGATCGCGAAGGCGTTGCACAAGAACGCCAAGCTCCTCATCCTCGACGAGCCCACCGCAGCACTCAACGAGCAGGACTCCCAACACCTGCTGGACCTGATCCTGCAGTTCCGCGAACGTGGTCTGACCTGCATCATCATCTCCCACAAGCTGAACGAGATCGAGCGCGTCGCGGACGCGGTCACCATCATCCGCGACGGCCAGACCATCGAAACCATCGATGTCCGCAAGGAGGGTGTGAACGAGGACCGCATCATCCGGGCGATGGTGGGCCGGACTCTGGATCACCGCTTTCCCGAATACACCCCCTCCATCGGTGAGACGTTCTTCGAGGTCAAGAACTGGACTGTGCGCCACCCAGAGGTGACCGAGCGCCTCGTGTGCGATGACGAGAACTTCTTCGTGCGCCGGGGGGAGATCGTCGGCTTCGCCGGTCTCGTCGGTGCTGGTCGCACCGAGCTCGCGAGGAGTCTTTTCGGGCGGTCCTACGGTTCGTGGATCTCGGGAACCATCACGATGGATGGCCGGGACATCGCTCCGAAGACAGTCAGCCAGGCCATCCGTGCCGGCATGGGTTACGTCTCGGAGGACCGCAAGTCCCTCGGGTTGAATCTGCTCGACTCGATCAACGCCACGACCGTGTCGGCTGCTCTCGAGAAGGTCTCTCGAAACGGGGTCATCGACGACAGCAAATCTTTCATAGCTGCCGAGCGATACCGCAAAGAGCTTCACACCAAGGCGACGAGCGTCGCCCAGGGCGTACGGGAACTCTCCGGGGGGAACCAGCAGAAGGTCGTGCTGGCCAAATGGTTGTTCACCGCACCGGAGCTGCTGATCCTGGACGAGCCCACCCGCGGCATCGACGTCGGCGCCAAGTACGAGATCTACGGCGTCATCCAGGAGATCGCCCGGCAGGGCAAAGGCGTGATCCTCATCTCCTCGGAGCTCCCCGAACTGCTCGGTCTCTCGGATCGGATCTACACCATCAACGAGGGC
>JBPBQU010000584.1:0-5206 GCA_050955085.1 Janthinobacterium lividum
CCAGAGATCCCCCCTGGACGGGTTCCCAGTACCCGCGCCTCCCCACCGGCGGGCAGCGCCCACAACGCCGGGGGCGCGTCGTCCGTGGCCGTGGCCTCCGGATCGGGACGCGCCGAGGTGAACAGCAGCGTCCCGTCGGGGGCGAAGACGGGGCCGGACTCGGCACCCGCGCTGCGGGTGAGCCGACGGGCCGGGCGTTGCCCGTTCGGGTCCACCTCCCACAGTGCACCCCGCCAACGTGTGCGGTCCGGTGTCAGCGTCGTGACCGTCGTCACGAGGCGGGACCCGTCGGGCGAGAGCGCGAGGCCCGCGATCCGGGGCAGTCCCACGAAAGCGTCGAGATCGGCGAAGGGCGTGCTGGGGGCGTGCGGCTCGGCCATGCCCCTTCCTACCGCAGAACCCCTGCGGGTCCGGGTAAGCCCCACCGGGTGGCCTCCCCACGCGACGTCGTGCGGGACGGGAGGATGCGGGGGTGGACGTCAGCGGGGAACTGCGGGCCGCCGGGGCGCAACCGGGGGACCTTCTCGGACTCGTCGTCGTCGACGGTGGCGCCGGGTTCGCCCATGGTGACCGGCGGTGGGGGGTGGCCGGAGATCCGGTGCGCGTCGTGGCTTTCGTCGAAGCTGCGCTGCACCCCCGGTGGACGTGGTGGTCGGCCGCGCGGACCGCGGCGCCGATCGTGGCGGCCGGAGTTCATCTGGCCCGCTGTCACGACGTCGCCGCCGTGCACCGCCTCCTCGCGGGCGGGGCTCGCGACGACCCCGGTGCTGCCTGGGCCGCCGGCCGCGGCCTGCCCGAACCCCCGCCGCCCTCCTACCGGCGCGCCGCGATGCACGGGACGGGTCTGCTCGACTTCGTCGGCGCCGCAACCGATGACGACCCCCTCGACGCGGACGGCCAGCTCAAGGAGAGCTGGGTCCAGGGTCAGGCCCTCGCTGCCGACGTCCCCGACCGGGTGGAGAAGGCGGCCCGTTGGGCCCAGCTCGCTCTGCAGCTCGCGCGGGAGCAGACCCGTGCGGTGAACGGTCACCCCGATCCCCGGCGAGCACCGGCCGGGGCACCCCTGGCCGCACAGACGGCCCACTCGGAGTCGGCCGCGGCACTGCTCGCCGTCGAACTCGGTGTCACGGGTCTGCCGCTGCAGCGGGCCACAGCCGAGGAGATCGTGGCCGCCGAGGTCGGCCCGCGGCCCGCGAACCCGGTCGAGGAACGCGAGTTCCGGGCCCGGCGGGACGCCCCGGTGCAGACCGCGCTCGGCCACGTCGACCTGCGCAACCCGGCCCAGGTGCTCGCCGCCCTGCACAGTCTGGGTTTCGACGTCCCCGACACCCGCGCCTGGCGCCTGGAGCGGTTGCGTGGCGCCCACCCCGCGGTCGAGGCGCTGTTGCACTGGCGGAAGTCCGAGCGCCTCTCCACGACCTACGGTTACCACTGGCTCGATACCCAGGTGGGGGGTGACGGCCGGTTGCGCGGTACGTGGTCCGCCTCGGACGCCGCCGCGGGCCGGATGACCGCCCAGGCGGGGCTGCACAACCTGCCCGCCGAACTGCGCCCGGCGGTGGCGGCCGAACCCGGTCACCTCCTGGTGCGTGCCGACCTCGGGCAGGTCGAACCCCGGGTGCTCGCAGCCGTTTCCCACGACACAGGGCTGACGGCGGCGACCCTCGACGACGATCTCTACGCCCCCGTCGCCGAAGCCCTGCGAGCGGATCGGCCGACGGCGAAGATCGCCGTGCTCGCCGCGATGTACGGGCAGACGTCCGGAGCGGCCGGGGAGGCGTTGCGCAGCATGGAACGCACCTACCCGACGGCGCTGGGTTACCTACGCTCCGCGGAGGACGCCGGGCGCACGGGACGCGACGTGCGCACCTACGGGGGTCGGCTGATCCGTCTCGCCGAACTCGCCGCCGGGGACACGTCCGGGGCATTCGCGGCGCGCGGCCGGTTCGCACGCAACGCCGTCGTCCAGGGCGCGGCGGCGGAACTGTTCAAGGCCTGGGCCGCGACGGTACGGGCCGGGCTCGTGGGTTCCGGGGGGCAGATCGTGCTGTGTCTGCACGACGAACTCCTGCTGCACGTACCCGCCCGGAACGCGGACGGCGCGGCTCAACTGCTGGTGACCGCGCTGGAGCAGACGGCCGGTCGCTGGGCGGCCGGCAGCGGGGTCCGTTTCGTCGCGGACGTGAGCATCGTCCACCGCTGGTCGGAGGCGAAGTGAGAACGACTGCCGGGTGCTCGCGGACGTGGCGTGGACGGCTCGGACCCGACCGGCGTCGCCCGGTTCACTGACCCCCGAACGCCGTGACCTGTTCGCCCTCCAACTCCCCCAGTGCCCACGGTTGCCCTGTCGCCTCGAGCACCGACCACCACAGGTCCCCGTGCGGGTCGACCTGGTTGCGGGCCGAGACCGCGAGCTTGATGGGGATGTGCACGAAGCGGCGGCGCCAACGGCCCACGACCATGTTCGTGCGCCCGGCCATCGCGGCGTGCGCGGCCGCGTGCGCCAGTCGGATGCAGTAGACGCTGTCATAGGGGTTCGCGGGGACACTACGGATGACGTAGCTGGGGTCGATGTAACGCAGGTTCAATTCGAGGTGGTGCGCCGCGAAATCCTCGGCGATCACCTGCCGCAGCAGGTGGCCCACGTCCTGCAGTTTCTTGTTGCCGGACGCGTCGCGCTGACCGTCGTCGTCGAAGAGTTCCTGCCCGGCCCCCTCCGCCGCCACCACCAGGGCGTGGCCCTGGGTGGCGACCT
This sequence comes from Janthinobacterium lividum, assembly GCA_050955085.1. GTDB lineage: Bacteria > Actinomycetota > Actinomycetes > Actinomycetales > Kineococcaceae > Kineococcus. Next base: position 2,756 of record JBPBQU010000584.1, read on the forward strand.
TCTCCCGCAGCTTCTCGAGGAAACCTCCCGGTCCGTCGAGGGTGAACGGGACCTCCGGGATGAGGACGAAGTCGGCATCGTTCTGGGCGAGGGCGGCATAGCAGGCGATGAAACCGGAGTGGCGGCCCATGAGCCTCACGAGACCGACGCCGTTCGGAGCGGTGCGGGCCTCCACCTTGGCCGCCCGGATCGACCGCGTGGCCTCGCTGAACGCCGTCTGGAACCCGAAACTCTGGTCGATGAACGGGATGTCGTTGTCGATGGTCTTGGGGATCCCGACGATCGCGATCTTGAGGTCGCGGGCGAGGACCTCGGCGGAGATCTTCTCGGCCCCGCGCATCGTCCCGTCACCGCCGATGACGAAGAGGACGGAGATCCCCATCCGCTCGAGGCAGTCGACGACCTCCAGGGCGTCCTGCTGACCGCGCGAGGTACCCAGGATCGTGCCGCCCTCGCCGTCGATGTCCTGGACGACCTCCGGGGTCAGGTCCACGACGTCGTGACCGTAGCTCGGCACGAAACCCTGGTAACCGTTCTTGAAACCGTAGATGCGCCGCACGCCGTAGTGGTTCGTGAGTTCGGAGACCAGACCACGGATCACGTTGTTGATGCCCGGGCACAACCCGCCGCAGGTGACGATCCCGACCCGCGTCTTGGCCGGGTCGAAGAAGATCTTTTTGCGCGGACCCGTCGGTTCGAGGCTCGGGAGGTCCCACAGGTCGGCGCGGTCGGAGATGTCCCGGCCGGCCACCTTGGACAGCGTGTCGTCGAAGAGGACGCGGTCGGTCTCGTCGATGTAGTGGTGCGTCGTGCGGCGGGCCTGCAGTCGTGGTGCGAGCGGGGACTCGACCGTGCAGGCGCCGAGGGTCTCGACCGTGAAGTCGATGTCCGCGCTCGAGCCGTTCGCGCCAGCGTCGGCGTTCGCGTTGTCCATGAGCGGTTACGGGTCCTTTCTGGCCACTGATGTCCTCCGCGGAGGGCGCTAAGCCCATCATCGGGCACGGGCGGGGTCGGCGATCACGCCGGGGTCCAGACGCAACCCAAGGGTCTTCGGGTGCTCACCGGGCGGGACCCGCGTCGTCCCCCTAGCGTCGCCGTCATGGACAAGGACCTCTACACCGCCGTCGTCACCGCCAGCGACGGCCGAGCCCGTTCCGATGACGGGGCGCTCTCCCTCGACGTGCACGAGCCGACCAGCCTTCGAGGCACGGGCGAGGGCACCAACCCCGAGCAACTGATGGCGGCCGCCCTGGGCACGTGCCTGCTCGAATCACTGCGGATCGCGACCTCCACGACCGGCGGGGATGCCACCACGGTCTCCGTCGAGGCCCACGTCACCCTGGTCGAGGCCGAAGGCGCGGGGTACACGGCCCGTTACGCGCTCAAGGTGACGCTGCCCGACGCCGGCACGACCCCGGACGACGTGCTGCGGCAGGCGCTGGCCATCTGCCCCTTCACCAAGACGATCGACGCCTCGGTTCTCGAGGTCCAGCTGGCCTGACGCGGGGACCCGCGGACGTCCACCTCGACCTCCGCCTCGGTGGTGCTCAGCGCTCCTCGGGTTGCTTCGGTTTCTCCTGGGCTGCGAGACGCCCCAGCATGGCGTTGTACTCGTTGAGCTGGGCGTCGCCGTCGCGCGCCGCCGCCCGGTCGCTGCGGCGGTTCTCCCGGGTGTCCGAACGTGACCACCCGACCGCCACGCCGAGGACGAGCAGCAGCGTCGGCAACTCTCCGAGCCCCCAGGCGATGTCGCCGCCCTCCTGCTGGCTCGCGAGCAGGTCGACGCCGGGGTCGACGGCGGCGAACCAGTCGGGGGCGAGGAGTGCGGTCCCCTGCATGAGCGCGACACCGAAGAAGGCATGGAAGGCCATGGTCGCGAGCAGCAGGATGAGCCGGAGCGGGTAGGGCGGACGTGCCGTGCCCGGGTCCACACCGACGAAGATCGACGAGAACAGATATCCCGTCGCGAGGAAGTGCACCATCATCACCTCGTGCCCCACGTGGGTGCGCAGCGCGAGCTCGAACAACGGCGAGTAGTAGAAGACGATGAGGCTGCCGGCGAACAGGGCCGCCGCGACCAGCGGGTGACCGATCAGCGCGAGATGGCGCGAGTGCACGATCTCGAGCAGCCATTCACGCGCACCGCGCGAGCCGTCCCGACGTGGGGCCAGCGTTCGCATCGCGAGCGTCACGGGGGCACCCAGGACGAGCATCGGCGGGATACCCATCGCGAGCAGCATGTGCTGCAGCATGTGGGCGCTGAAGGTGAGGCGGCCGTAAGCCGCGGCGCCACCGCTGGTGACGAAGACGAGCAGCAGGCAGCCGATCACCCACCAGATCGTGCGTCCCACGGGCCAACGGTCCCCGCGCCGGTGCAGCCGGGCGACACCGAGCAGGTACCCGACGAGCATGACCCCGCCGATCACCAGCCAGAGGAGGTCCGGGGAGACC
>JBPBQU010000585.1:0-5132 GCA_050955085.1 Janthinobacterium lividum
GCGGACGTCGTCGAGGCGCTCACCGGCCGCCTCGAGGTGTCCATCGGCGGCTCCAGATCACAACGCTCGAATCGGCTGACCGCCCTCGGCGCACTCTCGGGGGCCGCAGCCGGGGTGGGCGTCGGTGCGGCCTTCGGGCTGGCGCGTCGGGCCGGTGTCCGGTTGCCCGCCGGAGTCGGCGGGGTGCTCACGGGCGCGGCAGCGATGGCCGCGACCGACCTCCCCGCGGCGGCGCTGGGTGTCACGGACCTCCGGAAGTGGACGTCGCAGGACTGGATCTCTGACGCCGTACCGCATCTCGTCTACGGATTCGCCACCCACTCGACCCTGCAGTTGCTCGACCCCTCGCCCGCCCCCGGGTCCACGGCCGTCGTCGGCCGCCCGTCGAAACCGTCCGCGCGGTTGCTGGCGCGGGCGACGCTGCTGGGTGTGGCCGCCGGTGGACGAGGCTCGCTGGGCTTGGCCGGGCCGGCGTTGACCAGCGGGTCGGTGCCGGCTGAGCTCGCCGGGATCGCCGGGCTCGGTTTCGAGCTGGTGATGGACAAGAACCCCAAGGCGCCCAGCCGGTTGGCGAAGGGGGGATTGCCGCTACGGATCGCCAGCGGTGTCGGCGGTGGGGTCGCCCTCGCTCGGCGCGACGGTGTCGCCGTGCTGCTGCCCGGGATCGCCGGTGCGCTCGGTTCGACGCTGGGCTCCTTCGGGGGCGCTTGCTGGCGGGCCTGGGCCGGCGCCCGCCGACCCGATTGGCAGGGGGCCGTCGCCGAGGACATCGTCGCGGTGACCCTCGCCGTCCTCGCCTCCCGCCGCTGACTCGGGGACGGTCCGCTCAGGCGCCGGCGCCGGGTCGGACCGCCCCGTAGAGGCCGGGCATGACGACACCCGCCTCGCGGACGACGTCACCCGTGTGCGGTGCGTGCAGGACCTTCCCGCCGCCGAGGTAGAGCGCGACGTGGTGGATGCTCGACGGATCGCTGCCGGAAGCGTAGAAGACCAGGTCACCGGGCTGCAGCGCGTCCAGCGACACCTTCGGCAGGCCAGCGAACTGCTGTCGGGAGGTGCGCGGGATCGAGACCCCGGCCTGGGCGTAGGCCCACTGCGTCAGGCCGGAGCAGTCGAAGGTCGTCGGTCCGGTCGCACCCCAGACGTAGTCCAGGCCCCGTCGGGTTCCCGCTGCGGCGATGGCGGCCTGTGCGGTGGAGGAGGCCCCGGCGATGGCGTCGGCGACGCTGACACCGTCGGCGGAACCGGTCACGGCGAGAGCGCCGCCCGCCGCACGATCCGCCACCCCGGCGCGAGCCGCGGCGGCTGCGGCCGTCGCGAGGGCGGCCTGGCGGGCTTCCTCTTCCTCGCGGGCGACGGCCTGCACGACGGCGGTGTCGGCTGCGGCGAGGAGCGCCTGCTGCTCCGCCAGCGCCTGAGTCACCTGTGTCCTCGCCTCTGCGGCGGCGGCCTGCGCGGTCGTCTTCTGCTCGCGGACCTGCACCAGTCGGGTCTCGGCCTCGGAGGCGGTCCGCGCGGCGTCGTCGGCGGCGGTGAGGGTGGATGTGTCGTCGGTGACGACCGAGCGAGCGACGTGGGCGGCCTCGACGGCGCGGGTCAGGTCGTCGAGGTCCCCCACCGCGAGGACCGTGTTCAGCCGTCCGCGGAGCTGCGCGCCGGCGCCGTCGATGTAGAGCGAGCGGACGCGGCGCGTCGCATCGGTGCGAGTGCTGCGGCTGGTGCCCCGCGCGGAGTTCAGCGAGGCCTGGGCCGCAACCTCCGCGGAGATCGCCTGGGTGACCTCGCTGGCGGACGTGTCGTAGTCCTCGGTGGCGATCGACTGCCGTAACCGGAGATCCTCGACCTGGCTGCGCAACGCCTGGGCCCGGACCTGGAGCGACTGACTCGTGGTGGTCGTGGTGGTGGGGTCGGCGAACGCCACTGTGCTGGTGGGGACGAGGAGCGCGGCCGCCAGGAGCCCCAGCACTGCCACACGCGCTCCCCGTCCCATGTGAGGGGGATCGTCAGGTGCCGTGCCCACCTTGACCGGATGGGGGCCGGATGACCCGGATGGCCGCGTCATCGGCGACGATCGTGCTCGTGAGCGCACCACGGGAGCAGAAGCAGGGTTCCTCCCCGTCGTCATCGGGGCGGTTCGGGGGGACGTCGTCCCTACCGGAGGACGGTGGACAGGCGTCGTTGGCGCGTTCGAGCGCCCTGATGGCGTCGGGAACCTTGGTCTCGCGCGTCCTGGGTCTCGTGCGCGTCGGCCTGCTCGTGGCCGCGGTGGGTGGGACCTCGGCGGCCGTCGGCGGTCAGGTCTTCGACGTCGCCAACAAGGCCCCGAACAACTTCTACATCCTCATCGCGGGGGGCGTGCTCAACGCCGTCCTCGTCCCGCAGATCGTCAAGGCGTTCCGGTTACCCGACGGCGGGCAGGAGTTTCTCGACCGACTGATCACCCTCGCGCTGCTCATCATGGGTGTCGCGACGATCGTCGTCACCGTGGCGGCCCCGCTCGTCGTCCGGCTCTACGCCGGGAGGGGTTGGAGCGAGGACTGGCTCGTCCTCGGTGCCGCGATGGCGTACTGGTGCCTGCCCCAGGTGTTCTTCTACGGCCTCTACACCGTGCTCGGGCAGGTTCTGAACGCACGCGGGAGTTTCGGTCCGTACATGTGGGCGCCGGTCGTCAACAACGTCGTCGCCATCGCCGGAACGGTCGCGTTCATCGCGATGTTCCCCGGCGGGAAACTGCTCGACGCCGACGCGTGGACCCCGCAGATGATCGCCCTGCTCGCCGGAACCGCGACCGCAGGTGTTGCGGTGCAGGCGTTCATCCTGCTCTGGCCGCTGTACCGTTCCGGGTTCCGTTACCACCCGCGTTTCCGGTTCCGCGGAATGGGTCTGGGCGGTGCGGGCCGCGTCGCGGGGTGGACGTTCGCGGGGGTCGCGATCGGGCAGCTCGCGTTCGTCCCGACCTCGAAGGTGATGACTTCGGCAGGGTTCGCCTTGAAGGACGCCGGTATCGTGGGGGCCTCGGGAAACTCCTACAGCTACGCCTTCCTGCTGTTCATGCTTCCCCATTCCCTCGTCGCGGTGTCCCTCGTGACCGCGTTGTTCACCCGGCTCAGTCGTTCCGCGGTCGCGAATGACGTCGCTGCGGTACGTCGGGATTTCTCCGCCGGTGCTCGTACCGTCGCCGTCGCCGGAACCCTCGCCACCGCCGCGTTCCTGCCCCTGGGCCCGGCGATCGGCGGCGCGATGTTCAATGCGCACCCCATCGGGTGGGTGCTCGTCGCCATGGCTTCGGGTCTGGTTCCGTTCAGCGTCACCTACCTCGTCCAGCGCGTCTTCTACGCCTATGAGGACGCCCGCACCCCGTTCGTCGTGCAGGTGGTCGTCGCTGTACTGACCACGATCGGCAACGGTGTCTGTTACTTCCTGCTCGACCCGCGCTGGCAGGTCATCGGCATCGGCGTCTCGATGAGCATCTCCAACATCGCCGCCTGCGTCCTCGGACTCGCCCTGCTGCGCCGCCGCTTCGCCGGACTGGACGGCGGCGGCATCGACGGTCATCGGCTGCTGCGGACACTCGTGCGCCTGGTGCTGATCGGGGCCGTGACGGCCACCGCGGGATTCCTCGTGGCGCAGGTCGGGGGCTCCGTCGGCGAGGGTCGGCTCGTGGACGTCGGGATCACCCTGGTGGGCGGGGTCGTCGTCCTGGCGGTGTTCGTGGCGCTGTGCCGGCTCCTGCGGGTCCATGAGTTGCACGACCTGATCGCACCGCTCCTGCGCCGGCTACCCCTGCCCGGTCGTCGCTGAGGTCCGGTCCTCCCCCTGGTTCGTGGTCTGGTCGGTCCCCACGTCGGCGTGCTCCACCTCGTCCACCCGGCGGTGCCCACGCCGGACCGCGCGCACCAGACCGACCCCGAGGACGGCCACGGCGCCACCACCGACCACCCCCGTGATCCAGTTCTCGACGTCGGCCCGGACGTTGAGGTCGACCTCGACGGCGTCGCCGATGCGGGTTCCGGCCGGCGTGCGCAGCTCGGCCTCGACGATGACACTGCCGTTGGCCAACGCGCGGACGGGCACCGCGACCCGGTGCTGGCTGTGTGCGGCAACGCTCTGACGGGGAACGGTGTCGAGCTGCACGCGGGGTGTGCGGGGTCGCAGCACGAGGTCGACCTGGACGGCGACGTCGAGCTCGTTGACCAGGGTGATGGGCAGTTCGCTGCGTTCGGCCGCGAGATTGCGGACGCTGCCACCCGCGATGCGGATCCCCTTCGCGAGGGTGTCGATCCCGGCGGCGACGCGGGCGTGCGCGGTCGGCAGCTCGTCCTCGTGTCCGCGCCAGGACACCCCGAGCAGGACCAACGCCGCGCGACGCTGGGCCAGCAGCGTCGCGTCCGTCCCGGTGAGTGCGGTGGCGAAGGCGTCGACCTCGGCAAGCGCTGTCGAGACGGTTGTGACGTCGCGGATGGGCAGCTCGGCGCTGCGCACAGCGCTGGGGATCGTCGGCCCGGTCCGCTCCTCGTCGCGCACCGCCACCGCGAGCAGGTCGGTCAACGGTTGCCACCGACCCCAACCGGAGTCCTCGACCGCGCCGACCAGGTCGTTGACGGCGTCGGCGTCGGGCGCGAAGGAGCGCGGGGCGACGAGCAGCAGGCTGCGCGGGTCGTTGGGGCGCTGCAGGGTGATGGTGGCCAGCTCGGCGAGTATCCGCTGACGCACGAGTACGGCCTGATCGGTGTCACCGAGTCGTGCGAGCAGGCCTGACAGGGTCGCGTCGGCCACCAGTGCCGCGACGTCACCGGTGCCGGCGCTCAGGGTCGCGCGCCCCGAGGGTGTGTAGGTGAGGTCGGCGTCGGTGCGCAGGCTGACGTCGTCGACGACCACGCTCGTCGATCCCGTGCCCGTGGCCAGGGCGAGCACGCCGTTGTCGGCGGCCTCGTCGGCCGGCCAGGCGACGTCGGGCAGCAGGACCGCGCCGACGAGCCCGGCGCTGTCGAGGGTGCTACCGGTGACCCGGTCCGCCTCGGCGAGCAGTTCCGTTCCGCGCGGGGCCCGGGTGAGCGCGGCCAGGTCGGGATCGCCGTAGGGCAGCACGACCACGGCCCGTCCGGCAGATGCCATCCGCAGCTCCGCGACCC
>JBPBQU010000586.1:0-5062 GCA_050955085.1 Janthinobacterium lividum
GTGGTGGTGGACGAGGTGGAGGACACCGTGACCGGTGCCTTCAGGGCGAGGTCCACCACCGCGGGGGTGGTCGTCGTCGTCGTGGTCGTGGACGCCCGGTTACCGCGGGCGTCGTAGGCGTAGGTCGAAGAAGCCGCCGCGGTCAAGCTCGCGGTGGTGGTGGTCGCGGTGGAAGCACTCAACTGCCCCGCGACGGCGTAGGTGAACGTCCGCCCATCCGCGACACCGGTGACCGCACCGGACGCGTCGTAGCTGACCCCACCGGCACCAGCACCGGTGACCGTCTTCAACCGACCCAACGCGTCCCAGGTGTAACCAGACGTGAGCGTGGTGCTCGGCGGGGCGCGGGCCGGATCGTTACGGGTGGCGGTTTGGCTGCTCAACTGACCGGCGGCGCTGTAACCGTAGGAGAGGTCGAGCAGCTGCGTGCCGGTACTCGTGGTGGCGCTGATGTCGGTGGTGCGCCCGACGCTGTCGGTGGCGTAGGACGTCTTCACCCCGTGGGGGTAGCTCACCGCGAAGGTGTCCCCATCGCTGGTCCACGCCAGCGCGTAGGTGCGCCCGTTCCAGTCACTGACCCGTGGACGAGTCGTTCACATCAACCTGCGTCGGGGTCGGCGATCCCGGCGCGAGAAGGCGGGGCTCACGCCACCTCGACGGAACCCGCCCGCAAGGCTCCCTGCACCCGGACGCCCGCGTCGATGACCTGCAAGTCTTGCAGCTCGACCTCGCCGGGAACGTCGTCGAGCGAGATGGACCACCCGTCGAAACCCGCGGCCTCCAGCAACTGCTCCGCGCGGCTCAGCGGCACCTTCGCCCCCCCGACCCTCGCCTCCACCGGGTCCAGGCGGACGTCGCCACCGTCGAGGGTGGGGGTCACGATCACGGCCAGGTCCACGCCGAACCCCAGGACGCGCACCGTGGCCCCGGCCCGCACGTTCGAGCCCGCCCGCGACAGGTCGACGTCCAGCCCGCCGCGCGAGACCTGCTGGGCGAGCGGGCCGTAACCGACGTCGGCGCGCACCGTGCCCTGCGCGAGGTCGACCGTGCCGGGGCGTCCGAGGAGCACACCCAGCGGGACCTCCGCCGCTGGGATCCGCACCCGGACGTCGGAGAGCGGTACCGACGGTGTGGGCAGCGTGTCCATCGTGAGCGTCACGTCCTCGAAGCGTCCCCGCACGGCCTGCCACAGGAACGAACCGCCCGCAACGCTAACCTCGGGACGCTGCGGGAGGGAATACTGCTGCTGCACCTCTTCTGCGACCCGTCGCAGGCCGTAGCGCCGGGCGGCCAGGTCGCCCGCCACGAGGATCACGGCCAGCGCCACCACGGTCACGAGCACGCGGAGCAGGGTGCGGCGCATCCGCCCACTCTGCCGCACCTCGCGTCGCTCGGCTCTGCGTCGAGCGAGCCCGAGGCGGCGACGGTGGGAAGTCTCGGCGCCCACGGATGGTTGTCGATGTCATGAGCACTCAGGCCCTGACCTTGGAGACCCACGACGACACCGTCAAGGACGGGATCGTCCTGATCGACTTCTGGGCCGAGTGGTGTGGCCCCTGCAAGCAGTTCGGCCCGGTCTTCGAGAAGGCGTCGGAGACCCACGGGGACATCACCTTCACCAAGGTGGACACCGAGGACCAGCAGCAACTCGCCGCGCGCTACGGGATCACCTCGATCCCGACACTCATCGCCTACCGCGACGGCATCCCGGTCTTCGGCCAGCCCGGTGCCCTCCCCGCGCCCGACCTCGAGCAGTTGATCGGCCAGATCCGCGCGCTGGACATGCCCGAGGTCAAGAAGCAGTACGCGGACAGCCTCGCGCAGCAGCAGGCGCAGGCCGCCGCTGCCGCGCAGGCCCCGCAACGCACCGGTGTCCGCGCCGGGTCGGACCCCACGGCGTTCTGAGGCCGGACCGAGCGCCCAGCAGATTAACCGTGACACCCGACGGCCCCGCCCCTTCCAGGAGCGGGGCCGTCGTGCTGTGCGTTCTGCCCGGCGCGATTACACAGCCGATGCACTTCGCCTCCTGACACCCCCGGGCGAGCTCCGTAGCGTCGACGGCGACACCACCCGTCGCCGCCTTCGAGGAGCTCACCGTGGCAGGACACCTCACTGACGACCACGCCCTGGGCCGCGTCCCCGACACCGCCCGCTATTCGTGGTGGTCGGTCGCCGTCCAGCGCTTCGGACAGATCTCCGCCCTCAGCCAGTTCCTGCTGGGCGCCACCCTCGGTTTCGGCATGACCTTCTGGGGTGCCTTCTGGGCGTTCACCTTCGGTGCGGTCATCCTCGAGGTCGTCGCCGTCTTCGTCGGCATCATCGGTGCCCGCGAGGGGATGTCGACGTCGATGGTCGCCCGCTGGCTCGGTTTCGGCCGCGGTGGTTCGGCCCTGATCGGGCTGGCGATCGGCATCAGTCTCATCGGCTGGTTCGGGATCCAGTCCGCCGTCTCGGCGCAGGGTCTGGCCGACACCCTCGGCGGGATGCCAGCCTGGGGCTGGTCGATCGTGTTCGGCCTCGCCGTCACCGCGATCTGCGTCGCCGGGTTCGGGTCGATGGCCTGGACCGCCTACATCACCGTTCCAGTGTTCCTGGTCCTCGTCGGCTGGGCGATCATCCACGAACTCACGTCCCACGATGTCGGTGTGCTCATCGCGCAGGCCCCGCCCGGCCCGTCGATCTCCCTCGCGGCCGGGACGACGTTGGTGGCGGGCGGTTTCATCGTCGGTGCCGTCGTCACCCCGGACATGACCCGGTTCAACCGGACCGCGGGGGACGTCGTCAAGCAGACCCTTATCGGCGTCACGCTGGGGGAATACATCATCGGCCTCTCCGGCGTCCTGCTCGCCCACGCCGTCGGTTCCAGTGAGATCACCACGATCCTCACGTCCTCGGTCGGCTGGGTCGGTGTCCTCGTCGTGGTTCTCGGCACCGTCAAGATCAACGACTGGAACCTCTACTCCTCCGGTCTCGGCGTCGTGAACTTCATCGGGACCCTCACCGGGCGCTCGGTAAACCGCGCCGTGACGACGGCGGTCATCGGCGTCGTCGGCAGTCTGCTCGCGGCCGGCGGCATCCTCGGCCGGCTCATCGACTTCCTCTCCATCCTGGGAGTGGTGTTCCCTCCGATCGCCGGGATCATGGTTGCCGAGTACTTCATCGTGAAGAGGTGGCGCGGCGTGCTCGAGAGTTCTCGCGCGGACGACGACGCCGTGCCCGCGACCTCCCCCACATGGGTTCCCACCACGATCGCGATCTGGGCCATCGCCTCGCTCGTCGGTCACTTCCTCACCGTCGGCCTCGGCAGCGTGAACTCCCTGCTGGTCGGGTTCGTCCTCTACGTCATCGCAGGCAAAGCCGGTCTGCTGCGGGAGATCGGCGTGAGCCGCACGACCGACGGCGAGGTCACCGACCTCACTGCGGGCGCCCCCACCGTCTCCGCCTGATCCCCCGAATCCGATCCACCTCGACCCACGGGAGAGACATCATGCGCATCGGCATCGACGTCGGCGGCACCAATACCGACGCGGTCCTGCTCGGCGACACCGGTTCCGTGCTCGCCGCCGTGAAAACCGCCACCACCCCCGACGTCTCCGGCGGCATCGTCGAGGCGTTGCGCGGGCTGCAGGAACAACGGGCGTTCGACCCGGGTGGAGTGCGGGCCGTGATGATCGGCACGACGCACTTCATCAACGCGCTCGTCGAGGCCCGCCGACTCGCCCCGACCGCCGCGCTGCGCCTGGGCCTGCCCGCCACGGCGTCGTTGCCACCCATGGTGGACTGGCCGGAACGCCTCGTCGGGGCGATCTCGGGCCGTGCGTACCTCGCCCACGGCGGCAACGAGTTCGACGGACGGACGATCTCCGAACTCGACGAGGACGAACTGCGCCGCCACGCCGCTGACATGGCCGCACACGGTGTCCGCAGCGTCGCGATCACCTCGGTGTTCTCCCCCGTCAGTTCCGAGTTCGAGTTGCGCGCCGCCGCGGTGCTGGCCGCCGAACTCCCGGACGTCGCGATCTCGCTGTCGCACGAGATCGGCCGGATCGGCCTGCTGGAACGCGAGAACGCGACGATCGTCAACGCCGCACTGCGCGAACTCGCCGCCGGCATCATCGACGGGTTGCTCTCCTCGGTCGTGGGGGCCGGCATCGACGCCCCGATCTACCTCAGCCAGAACGACGGCACACTCATGGACGTCGAGCACGCGCGCCGCTACCCCGTCTCGACCTTCGCCTCGGGGCCGACGAACTCCATGCGCGGGGCGGCCGTGCTGTCCGGGGTCGGCACCTGCGCGGTCGTGGACGTCGGTGGTACGACAACCGACGTGGGGGTGCTGCAGCGCGGTTTCCCGCGGGAGGCGATGACAGAGGTGAGTGTCGCGGGCATCCGCACCAACTTCCGGATGCCGGACGTCCTCTCGATCGGTATTGGCGGTGGCAGCCTCGTCCGCGAGGCCGGGTCCGCGGTCACGGTCGGTCCTGACTCCGTCGGTTACCAGCTCACTTCGCGCGCCCTCGTCTTCGGGGGTGACGTGCTCACCGCAACGGACATCGCCGTTGCGGCGGGTCGCGCCGACATCGGTGACGCCACCCGCGTCGCCCACCTCGACCGGGGTTTCGTCCGCGCCGCTCTCGACCGCATCGCCAGCGATGTCGGGGACGCCGTCGACCGGATGCGGACCTCCTCGCAACCGCTGCCCGTCGTCGCCGTCGGCGGGGGTTCCGTCCTGTTACCGGATTCGCTCGCGGGTACGGGAGAGGTGCTGCGACCAGAGAACTTCGCCGTCGCCAACGCCATCGGCGCCGCCATCGCACAGGTGGGTGGTGAGGTCGACCGGGTGTTCGCGGTCGAACCGGGGCGACGCGGTGACGTCCTCGAGGCGGCCCGAGCGGAAGCCGTGGAACGCGCCGTCGCGGCCGGGGCGATCCCGAGTTCCGTCGAGGTGCTCGAGGTCGACGAGGTCCCGTTGCCGTATCTGCCGGGCGGCGCCACTCGCATCCGGGTCAAGGCCGTGGGTGATCTGCAACTGAGCGGACGCAGCGTCAGCCTGCCGCGCGAG
>JBPBQU010000587.1:0-4892 GCA_050955085.1 Janthinobacterium lividum
GTCGTACTCATCCCCGTTGTTCTCACCCCCGCCGTTCTCGGCGCCACCGGTGCCGACGGCGCTGTTCCCGACGCCATCGTTGCGGGCGCCATCGTTGCGGGCGCCCTCGTTGCCGATGCGACCGCTGCTGATGCCCCCGCTGCTGATGCTCCCGCTGCCGGTTCCATCATGGCCGGCTCCCTCATTGCCGACGCCGTCGATTCCGGCGCTACCCCCGCAGACACTCCGTGCACCGTGCTCCCCCTCCACTGGACGCGGCCGCCTGCCGCGTGCGAGAACAGTAGGGACTATAACGCTGTGTAAGCAACTGGAAGCGCAAAGTTGTCATGGTGGGAGTTCTCAGGATCACCCAGCTCGGGCACCCTCGGGGAGAACGCAGACGAGCCGTCACCCTCCTGGGGTGACGGCTCGTCGCGATGCGAAGTGGGTCAGCGGCTCACGACATCATCCGGGATGACCCGCGCCACCCGGCGCAGGTCCTCGAGCTGGGTACTGATCAGCGTGTCCAGCTGCTCGCGGTAGGACGTCTCGCGGTCGTGCAGTCGCTCGATGACGACCTCGAGCTCCTGGCGACGATCCTCGAGGTCCCCGATGGTCTGCTCCCGGTGCACCTCGGCCTCGGCGACCGTACGGGCTGCCTGCTCCTGTGCCGCATTGACGAGCGCGTCACGCTGGCTCTCGCCGTCCCGGACGTACTCGTCGTGCAGTCGTTGAGCCAGGGCGATGACCCCGGCCGCCTGGACCGTGGGATCCTCCGACGCCTGGGCCGCGGCGGGAAGGACCGGCGCGAGGGCGGGCACCGGATCGAAGGCCGGGACCACCTCGGGCGCCGCCTGCTCGGGGACGACCTCCACCCGTGGCACCACCGGTTGCGCCTCGACACGGCTGAGCTCGGTGACCCGCGTCTGGCACTGCTGCAGTTGGCCGCGGAGCTCCGCGCTCTCCGCGTGCAGCCGACGGAGCTCGACGACAATCTCGTCGAGGAAGTCGTCGACCTCGTCCTGCGCGTAACCTTCACGGACCCGCGTCGGGTTGAAGCGCTTCTCGACGACGTCTTCCGGACTGAGTGGCATCTTCGTTCACCTCTGCTGACGGCCGCCCCGACGGGACGGCGAATTACCCCTCACGGTAGCGGAGATGATCCGCGACGACCTCGAAAGCCGGGTGCGGGAGCACCGCTGACCCGCTCCGTTCATCCGCATGCCGGCCCTCAGCTGAGGACCTGCAACAAAATCACACACAGGATCGCCAGTGCCGTGAACGCGAGGTCCAGCTGGATACCCCCGAGCCGCAGCGGCGGAAGGACCTTCTGCAGCACCTTCAGGGGCGGATCCGTTACCGAGTAAACGGCCTCCGCACCGACGAGCACCGGGCCGCGCGGGCGCCAGTCACGCGCGAAAGCCTGCACCCAGCCAAGGATGAGACGGCCGATCAGGCACAAGAGGAACAGGAGGACGACGAGATGGAGGAGTGACACGAGGAGACCCACCCATTCATCTTGCCTGACTCAGCACCCCTTCGGGCCCCCCTGACCCGCCCGGGCCGGTCCGAGCAGTGGCAACGGGTCGAGGCGGTGCCCCGACCCGAGGTCACGACTGGTTGAAGAAGGTGCGTTCGGTCGGTCGTTCCTCTTCCTGTGCTGCGACCTCGACACTGGCCGGAGACAGCAGGAAAACCTTGTTGGTGACACGCTCGATTGCCCCGTGCAGCCCGAAGACCAGCCCGGCCGAGAAGTCCACGAGGCGCTTGGCGTCACCGTCCGTCATGTCGGTGAGGTTCATGATGACCGGAACCCCCTCGCGGAAGCTTTCACCGATCGTCTTGGCTTCGTTGTACGTACGCGGGTGGATCGTCGTGATCCGGTGCAGTTCTGGAGCACTGACCTGCGGCGCCACGTGGGTCACCTGCCTCCTGATCGGGGTCACCTGAGCACTGGTCTCCGCCCGGCGCTCCGGAGCGGGGCTGGATTCAACCGTCTGCCGGACCTCGTGGCGTACCTCACGCACGGGCTCGGAACGGGGTCGGGGGGTTTCCACCTCGGCGTCCTCGGCGTAGCGGTCGTCCTCCGCGAGGCCGAGATAGACCATCGCATTGCGCAGCGCACCGGCCATCGCGGGCTCCTCGGGGTCCTGTGTCGTCGGGGGGGTCGTTCCGTCGGGCTCGACGGTGCCTGCTGAGCACCGGACGCGACCGACGTTACCGCGCGGCGGGTCTGGTTCCGAGAACCGCTCCACCGACACGCAGGTGTGTCGCACCGGCAGCCACGGCGGCCTCGAGGTCGGCGCTCATCCCTGCCGACAACGACACCGCACCCGGGTGCTGACCCCGCAGCGTGGCTGCGAGGTCCGCGAGTACCGCGAAGGCGTGTCCGGGGTCGGTCTCCGGTGGCGCAACAGCCATCAGGCCGCCCAACCGCAACCGCTGCGACCCGCGGATGGCGTCCGCGACGGCGAGCACCCCGGCGGGCTCGACGCCACCGCGAGCCACGTCGGGAGGATCGCCCAACGCGGGGGCGAGGTCCACCTGGACGAAGCAGGTCACGTCGCGTTCCGACCGCAGCGCCGCATGATCCAGCGCTGTGACCAGCTTCGTGCGATCCACCGAATGGACCACGTCGGCGTAACCGGCGACGGAGCGGACCTTGTTGGTCTGCAACTGGCCGATGAAGTGCCAGCGCAGGTCCGGAAACTCCGGGCCCAGCTCGGCGGCCTTGGCAGCAGCCTCCTGATCACGACTCTCCCCGACGTCGCACACTCCCAGGCGGGCGAGTTCACGCAGATCGGAGGCGGGGAAGAACTTGGTCACGACCACCAGGGTGAGTTCTGCCGGGTCGCGGCCGACGGCGTTCGCGGCCGCAGCGATCCGGGCCCGAACCGCGACGAGGCGCTCGGCGAGCTCCGCGCCGCGCTGTTCGTCACCGGGCGGACGGGTCGAACTCACGCGAGGACCACCACACCGGCACTGCGGCCCGTGACGCCGTCGCGGCGGTAGGAGTAGAGCTCTGCGCTCTCGTGGGTGCAGCGACGCACCCCGTGGGCGGGCACCCCGGCTGCGGCCAGCTGGGCGAGGACACCCGCGCCGACGTCCACAGCGGGGGTTCCCCACCGCGTCGTCGAACGGGCGGCGGGCACCCGCACGGCGACATCGTCGGCCATGTCCTGGGGCACCTCATAGCACCCCCCGCAGATGCAGGGGCCCAACGACGCCGTGAGCTCCCGAGCCCCGAGGTCGCGCAGGGCTGCCACGACGGCGGGCACGATGCCGGCCAGCAGACCGGGCCGACCAGCGTGCGCGACGCCGACAACCCCCGCGCCCACATCGGCCAGCAGCACAGGAACACAGTCCGCCACGACGACCGCGAGAGCCAGTCCCGGCATACGAGTCACGAGAGCATCGGCCTGCGGACTGTGCTCGGACCCGGCCCGGACCTCGGCGACGTCCGCTCCGTGGACCTGCGTCGGGATCATCAGCGTGTGCGCCCCCACAGCACGGCGCAAGGCCTCACGGTGGGCGCCCACCCGGCCGGGATCGTCACCGACGTGGTCGCCGAGGTTCAGACCCGCGAACGGGCTGCCCTGCCCCAACGGGGCAGGCGCGCCCGCCCGGGTGCTGAACCCGCCGCGGACGCCGGCCGGGAGGCCGGCGTCCAGCAGTGGCAGTTCCACGTCACTCCTCGGCTCCCCAGCTCGGGTCGGTACCCGCTTCGATGTCGGGGCCGGCGAGCAGCACGACGCCTGATCCACGACCACCTACTTGAGGAAGTCCGGTACGTCGAGGTCGTCCTCCTCGGGACGCGGACGCATCGGACGACGAGCACCGACGGGGGTGTCCTGCGGGAGCTCGATGATCCGCGGCACCTGCACGGACTCCTCCTCGGGCACCACGTACTGGGTCACCGGTTGCTGCGCCACCGGTCGAAGGGGTGCCGCCACGGGCTGCTGCACGATCGGCTGAACCGGCAGGTGCTGGTTCAGGGGCGACTGGTTCGAGCCGGGCTGGTTCGAGATGGGCTGGCTCGAGACGGGCTGGCTGGGTGCGTAGGTGTACTGCGGCTGCGCGTACGCCGGCGAGGGCTGGTGTTCGGGGACGGGTTGCGCCACCGGGATCGGCGCGGGCGGCTGCGCCGGGGCCACCGGCGCGCCCCACGACTCGGGGCGGGCCGCGCGCTGCGGCACCGCACTGCCCTGCTGCGGCCGCCCGGAGACCTGGCCGGGAGCGCGCTCGTCGCGACGGCGGACGGGGGTTCCCGAGTCGAAGCCGGCCGCGATGACCGTGACGCGGACCTCGTCACCGAGGGCGTCGTCGATGACGGCACCGAAGATGATGTTGGCCTCGGGGTGCGCGGCCTCCTGGACGAGGCGGGCGGCCTCGTTGATCTCGTAGAGACCGAGGTCGGAGCCCCCCTGGATCGAGAGCAGCACACCGTGGGCACCGTCGATGCTCGCCTCGAGCAGGGGGCTGGAGATCGCGGACTCGGCGGCCTGGACCGCTCGGTCGTCTCCCCGGGCGGAGCCGATACCCATCAGGGCCGAACCCGCACCCTGCATGACCGACTTCACGTCCGCGAAGTCGAGGTTGATCAGCCCGGGCGTCGTGATGAGGTCGGTGATGCCCTGGACACCCGAGAGCAGGACCTGGTCGGCCGAGCGGAAGGCGTCAAGGATGCTGACCGCCTTGTCGCTGATCGACAGCAACCGGTCGTTGGGGATGACGATGAGGGTGTCCACCTCGTCGCGCAGTTCCGCGATCCCGGATTCCGCGGAGTTCGC
Organism: Janthinobacterium lividum; assembly: GCA_050955085.1. Taxonomy (GTDB): domain Bacteria; phylum Actinomycetota; class Actinomycetes; order Actinomycetales; family Kineococcaceae; genus Kineococcus. The sequence goes on from JBPBQU010000587.1 coordinate 4,770, forward strand.
GCGCCTCCGGCCCTCGAAGGTGAAGGGGCGGGTCACGACGCCGATCGTCAGCGCGCCCAGCGATCGGGCGATGCGGGCCACGACGGGCGCCCCACCGGTACCGGTACCGCCTCCCTCGCCGGC
>JBPBQU010000588.1:0-4822 GCA_050955085.1 Janthinobacterium lividum
CGGGCAGACCGGCCGCTGCCGCACGCCCCTGGCCGTGAACCGTCAACAGCGCCCTGCGGGCGCCATCACGTCACCCACAGGCGGTGGATCCAGGCTGAGGCGTGGTGGTCGGGGTGGACGTGGGCGCTGAAGTGACCCACTCCGTTCGCGGCGAGCCAGCTGACGACGGCGCCGGCAGCCTCGGTGGCGTAGCCGCGCCGTTGTTGGTCGTGGCCGATAACCCAGGCGAGTTCGGCGCCCAGGCCGCCGTCGTCGGCATCGTGTCGAGGGACGTCTCGCCGGGTCAGGGTCGCCTGGAGCGTGCCCAGGACTCGGTTGTCGTCACGGTGGCGCAGTGTCCAGTTCAACCAACCGGTACGGCCATCGGGTGAACGTCCCGGCACCTGGCGAGCGACGCGGGCGGTCAGGTGGTCGCGGGTGGGAGGTGTGTCACCGGTGAACTCGTGCAGGCGCGGGTCATCGAGCACCGCGAACAACTCCTCGGCGTGGTCCAGGCGCAGGGGTTCCAGCTGCAGACGTGCGGTGCGCAGGGGGCCGGCCTTCGGCCACGTCAGCAGCGGGACGACGTGGGTGCCGAGGTCGTCGAGGCCGTGCAGCGTCAGTGTGGTCGTGGTCGCGGGCAGGCCGGCGTCGGGCCAGGCGAGGGTGAGCACCAGGCGACCGTCGTGGGGTAGATCCCCGATCCAGTAGGAGGCCTCTGCACCCCAGACCCCGACGCCGTGTCGGTTCAGGACGCGATCGGTGTCCACCGGGCCGGTGCGGCCATCGAGGGTGGCTTGCAGTCGGGGTGCGGAGTACCTGGTCCCGCGGTCGGGGTCGTCGACACCGGGCCAGCGGCGCAGGTGCCCGGCGGACCAACGGGCGGCGTCGTGTCGGCGGGGGCCGGTGGCACGATAGACCACGGGCAGGTGCAGCCCGCTGCGGTGGGCGAAGACGCAGCGGAGTCCGGCGGTGACGTCCAGCGCCCGGGCCAGTAGCACGGGGCCGTGGGCGAGCACACCGAGTTCTTCGGGCGGTTCGCCGCGTGACCAGCCGTGCTCGCTCATCGAGGCAGTATCGCCGTCCGCTGACGTGATCGCGTAAGTGGCTCAACGGCGGTATGCAGGCGATCAGCACGGGGGGTGCGATGTGGAGCAGGTGACCGAGGAGGCGTAGGTCGCCGAATGGCCGTCGATCCCTTTCGGGGCCAGGCTCGTCGACACCTGGCCTCCCGCCGAGGTCCGCTGGAAGGAACCGAACCCTTGCCGTACTCAGAATCGACCATTCAGCGGACAGGCCGTTTCCCGCGCTTGAACTGGACCGTCGTGCTGCTCACCTCGCTGGCTGTCGCCCTCTACTTCCCGCTGCAGTACGCCGGCGCCAGCTTGGAGTCGCTCGTCCCGCGCAACGTCGGGCTCGCGTCTACCTATGCCGACCGACCGCTTCCCGTCCAGGTCGCGTTCTACGCCCACATCACCTTCGCCGGCCTGGCCCTGCTCCTGGGCCCGTTCCAGTTCTCCCGCACCCTCCGAGGGCGCCACGTCCGTCTGCACCGCGCCATCGGCCGCGCGTACATCCTCGCGTGCCTCCTCGGTGGGGTCGCGGCCTTCGTCATGTCCTTCTTCAGCTCGGTCGGGCTGCTGGGCTTCTTCGGCTTCGGCAGCCTCGCAGTCATCTGGCTTCTCGTCACCGTCACCGCCTACCGCGCCATCCGTCGCAGGGACGTCGCCAGCCATCAGGCCTGGATGATGCGCAGCTTCGCCCTTACCTATGCGGCCCCCACCCTGCGTCTGTGGCTGTTCGCCCTGCTCATCCCGCAACTTTTTCTCGGGGTCTCGTTCGAGGAGGCCTACGTCAACGCCTACGCCCCGGTTCCGTTCCTGGCTTGGCTCCCCAACCTGGTCATCTGCGAATTCATGATCAGGCGTCGTGGTCTGCCCGCACTGCGCCTCACCGCCGCACCCGACACCGTTGCCTCGAAACCCATTCCTTCTCTGAGGTAGGCAGGGGGTCACGAGTCACCCGTGATCGCCCAGCAGTACGTAACAACACCAGAAGGTTTCCCCTCGGGTCGAACCGCGGACACACCAGTGACATCCCAGCACGGACGACGTGAGCCTGCCGTTTCACCACACCATGTGAGGCGTGATCGCGCCGGTGACGTGCGCTGGTTTCCTTGCCCGCTGTCTGGCTGACAACGTCGTGACGAGGGTCCGCACAGTTCAGTCACACCCGCTGATAGGACTCGTGATGCTCGCAGCGACACCGCCTACACCGACGCGGTGGTAACTCCGCCCGGTCCCCCGAGGTCGAAGCGTCCAACCCCGCGTTCGCGATTGAACTGATCTGCGACGCGAACCCTCAGGCCAGTGACTCCTGGCATGGCATCGAGACCTCGAAACGGCCGTCATGGAGTATCTCGACGGTTATGACAACTGCCGACTGCACGACAAGCTCGGAAGGGTCTCGCCAGATCGAGTTCGAAGCGCCGTCCAGCGTCGACCGAACCGAGTCAGACGGCGAGGAGACGGCCGGTCCAGTCGGCCAGTGCTGCGACAGCGGTTCGGGAGAGCACCGCCTGCGGCATCATGCTGGTGAAACCGTGGAACGCGCCGGGCCACACGTGCAGTTCGGCCTGGCCGCCGGCCGCCCAGAGTTTACTGGCGTAGGCCACGGTCTCGTCGCGGAAGACCTCGGCGCTGCCGCAGTCGATGTAGGTCCGGGGGAGGCCCGACAGGTCGTTCGCCCGGGCGGGTGCGGCGTAGATGGACACGTCGTCACCACCACATCGACTGCCGAGGTAGGCGTTCCACCCGAAACGGGTCATCTCGCGGTCGGAGACACCGACGCCGTCGATCTGGCGCGTCGAGGTGGTCGAGTCGCTGTCGTCGAGCATCGGGGAGATCAGGATCTGGCCCAGTAGTTCGGGTCCCTGGCGATCACGCGCCAGGAGGGCGGTTCCCGCGGCCAACCCGCCACCGGCGCTCTGGCCGACGAGCACGATCCGTTGCGGGTCGATCCCCAGCGAGGTGGCTTGCGACACCGCCCAGAGGAGTCCGGCGTAGCAGTCCTCGACCGGGTAGGGGTCGGGGTGTTCGGGGGCCAGGCGATAGTCGACGCTGATCAGGACGACGTCGTGGGTGAGCAACCAGTCGTCGTAGGAGTCGAGGTTTCCCAGATAGTTCCCGAACATCATCCCGCCGCCGTGGATGCTGTAGAAGCAGGCGGCTCTCCCGGTGCGTCCGATGCTGGATGACGGCGATGTCGATGGGGTCGCCGCGGTGGCCGGGGACGGTGAAGGTGCGACGTTGCAGTCCCCGCGACTGCAGGTTCTGATCGAGCTGGTCTTCGGTGATCTCCAGGGTTCTCATGCGGGGGAGCATCTCGGTGGTGAGGGTGAACGGGCCGTGTTCCTGCATCGCGGTGAGGAAGGTCGCCAGTTCGGCATCGAAGGGGGGGTGGGTGAGTGCATCGGTCATGGCTTCAACGCTTCTTCCTGTGCAGTGCGGGACGTGGGGTTCGTCCTGGCCGTCGAGACCAGGGTCAGGTGGTCTGTGCGGGGAGGGCTCCCGCAGGTTCATGCGGGGCCTGGTCGCTGACCCCGTGTCGTGAGCGGAGGATTCCGAGGGTCACGAGGGCGGTGGCCACGGCGCAGAGGATGAGACCGGCAACCTCGATCGCCTGCTGGAACTGGCCGCTCTGGACCGGGCTCCAGGTGGAGGCGGTGATGTCGCCGGTGAAAAGTGCGGCGAGGACCGTGCCGGTCGCGGTGATGCCGATCCCGGTGGCGAGTTCGCTGGAGGTGTCGACCAGGGCCGCGCCCACCGAGGTCCGGTTCGCGGGCAGACCGCGCAGGACGTTGTTGCCGGCCACGACACCGACGACCCGCATCCCGGCGGCGACGAGCACGAGGGCGATGACGATCCAGCCGTAACCGGAGCTGGCGAACAGGGTGAAGACGGCGAGGCCGGACACGACGGCCGAAGCGCTGAACCAGGCGGCCCGGTCCAGGCCGACCCAGGCGACGAAGGGGCCGACGAGGCGGCCGCCGGCGAGGAGCACGAGGACCTGCGGCAGCATCCCGAGGGCCGCGGACGTCGGTGACCAACCCCAGGCGAACTGCAGTTGCAGCGTCACCAGGAAGCTCACGCCGGCGAGCACCAGACCGGCGGCGGCCTTGTACGCGAGTCCGCTGGCGACGAGCGGGCGGGCGATCAGTGCCAGGTCCAGGAGTGGGTGACGTGCGGACCGTTCGCGCAGGACGAAGGCGACCGCGGTGAGCACTGTGAGCGCGGTGGTTGCCCAGGCCACCGCGGAGGTGGAGCCTGCGTCCACGAAGAGCGTGGGGGTGAGCAGCGCCGAGACGATGGTCGCGGTCCCCAGCACGGCACCCGCGATGTCGAGGGGCCTCGTGCAGGTCGTCCACCGTGTCGGTGTCGATGCCGAGCCGAATGCCCAGGAAGGCGAGCACCGCGATCGGCACGTTCGCCAGCAGCAGCACCTGCCAGGGCGCGACCGCGAGGACGAGGCCGCCCGCGGTCGGGCCGACGGCGAGCCCGACCAGTCCTGCGGTGGAGATGACACTCAGGGCTCGCACGCGCAGGTCGTCGGTGTGGAAGAGCCGGAAGGCGGGGGCCATCGAACCGGGTGTGGTCATGGCCGCGGCCATGCCCATCAGGGCCCGTACGGCGATCAACTCACCGGTGGTGGTGACGAGCGCACTCGCCAGGCTCGCCGCGGCGAGCAGGACCAGGCCGCAGAGCATGACCCGGCGTCGGCCGATGCGATCGGCGATCGCCCCGAACAGCAGCATGAATCCGCCGAAGACGACCGAGTAGGCACC
>JBPBQU010000589.1:0-4741 GCA_050955085.1 Janthinobacterium lividum
TCTGGAGGCCTTCCAGTCCGGGTTGAGCTGGATCACGATCCTGCGCCGACGCGAGAGCTTTCGTACCGCCTTCGCGGACTTCGATCCGGTGGTGGTGGCCGGTTACGGCCCCGGCGACGTGGCGCGATTGCTGCTCGATCCGGGAATCATCCGCAACCGGCTCAAGATCGAGGCCGGCATCGCGAATGCGCGCACGGTCCTGCGGATGCGCTCACGCGGGGAGAGCCTCTCCGAACTCGTCTGGTCCTTCGCCCCGCCGCCGGGGCGCGCCGCACCGGGCGGGAAATCGGACGTACCCGTGACGACCCTCGAGTCGACAGCCCTGGCGAAAGCCCTCAAGCAGGTGGGCTTCCGCTTCGTGGGGCCCACCACGGCCTACGCCTCGATGCAGGCCTGCGGTGTGGTCAACGACCACCTGGAGAGGTGTCCCGCGAGATGACTACGACGATCCCGGGCCGGTGGTCCGCCGACCGGGGTCTGCCCGCCGCGCCACCCTCGGTGCCGCTCTCCTCGAACTCCCGGATCACGGCCACCCGGCCCCGCCCGGCCCGGTCCGACCCCCGGACGCTCCTCCCGCGCGCTGCAGGCGGTGTCGAGGATGAACCCACTCGTCATCGTTGACGATCGGGCAGCCGAGGACCGTGAGTGAACGGGGCGCACCGAAACGATTCGCGACCGCATGCAAAGATCGAACCACAGCGGGAAACCAGGATCCCGGCGACGCAGAGACAATGAGGTGTCCAATGCTCGATCGACAGCGGGTCGTCATCGTCGGAGGTGGCTTCGCCGGCCTGTACGCCGGCAAGAAGCTCGAGAAGTTGCTCCCGGCCAGTACGGCGGAGCTGGTGATCGTGAGCCCGACGGACCACCTCACCTACAGCCCCCTGCTTCCGGACGTCACGGCGTCGGTGATCGAGCCCCGCCACGTCGCGGTCTCGCTGCGGCAGGGCCTGCCCCGGCACAAACTCGTCATCGGGCACGTCACGTCGGTGGACGTCGAAGCGAAGACCATCACGATCTCCCGCAGTGAGCACGGCCAGGTGGACCAGGAGACGCAGGTCCTGTCCTATGACCGACTGCTCCTCGCGCCCGGTTCCATCACCCGGCGCTTCCCGATCCCCGGTGTCTCGGAGCACGCTCGCGGCGTGAAGACGATCACCGAGGCCGCCTTCGTCCGCGACCACCTGCTCTCGCAGCTCGACGCAGCCGACGCTCTGCCCAACGACCCGCGTTTCGACGCCGAGCGCACCGAGCGGATGACGGTCGTCGCCGTCGGCGCGGGGTACACCGGCACCGAGATCGTCGCGCAGACCCACCGCTGGCTCTCCCGCGTCGCCGACCGCTGGTCGAGCATCGACGTCAAGGACGTCAAGTGGCTGCTCGTCGACGTCGCTCCGGCCGTCCTGCCCGAGCTCGGGCCGCGGTTGGGGCAGTACGCACTCGCCGCTCTCAAGGGCCGGGGCATCGACGTGCGCCTCGGTGTCTCGATCGCCTCGGTCGAGGAGCACGTCATCAACCTGACCGACGGCTCCGCGGTACCGTCGCGCACCCTCATCTGGGGTGCGGGCATCGTCGCGAACCCGCTGATGGGCACCCTGGGTCTCCCGCTGGACCGAGGCCGCCTCGTCGTCGACTCGCAGTTGCGTGTGATGGACGACGTGTGGGCCGTGGGTGACGCAGCCGCCGTCCCGGACCTCGCGAAGCCGAAGCCCGCGGACGGTCCGCAGCCGGTCACCCCGCCCACGGCGCAGCACGCCCAGCGTCAGGGCACCCAGGTCGGCAAGAACATCGCCGCCAGTTTCGGGGTCGGCATGGCCAAGGACTACGTGCACAAGGACCTCGGTCTCGTGGCCGACCTCGGGGGCGTCACGGCCGTGGCCAAGCCGCTCGGCGTGGAGCTCACCGGTGTCCCGGCCAAGCTCGTGGCCCGCGCCTACCACCTGTACGCGCTGCCGGCGATGTCCAACCGGATCCGGGTGCTCACCGACTGGGCGCTGCACGCGGTGCTGCCGCCGCAGTCCGTCGCGATCAACCAGACGCGTTCCCAGGACGCGCTGATCACGCAGGCGCAGAACACCGACATCTACGCCAAGGCCGAGGACAAGCCGAAGGTCGGCTGACCTGCCCCTCTCCGAGGAGGCGGTGGCGCTGGTCGCCACCACCCTCGCGACGAGCACCTCACGAGCCCGTCGGCTGGCGCACACCGCGCTGCCGGCGGGCTTCGTGTCGTCCGCGGCCACCTCGGCGCGAGTGCTGCTCGTGGAGGGGGCCACGGATCGCGTGGTCCTGGCCGCACTGCTCATTGAGTACCCGGACGTCGCGGTCCTGGAGGTGGGCGGCAAGCACCTCCTTCCGCTGGGCGCGGCGGTGGCCCGGGCGGTGGGGGCACGCGTCCATGTGCTGCTCGACGGTGATGGCGATGGATGGCGGCGACAGGCGAACAGCGCACGAGCCCGTTCGACGCACCGCCGCAGCACCTCGGCCGTGCTGAGCCAGCTGGGCGCGACGCCGAGCACGGTCCTGCCCGATGACCTCGAGACCGAGCTCGCGCAGTGGCCCTCCTTCGTGCAGGCCCTGACCCACGGCGGCGGCCGGTTGCGCCGCAAGGACCCGCTGGCGTACGCGGACGCCGTGGCCCGGGCCGGCTGCGCCGACCTCCCCCCCGGGCTGGCTGCGCTGCGCGACAGGGCGGTCACCTGATCACCACGTCTGCGGTGGTGTCAGCCCGTGGAGCGCAACCGGTCCGCGAGGCCGGTGGCCCGGGCCAGTGGTCGCTCCACGGCCGCGACGACCGCCTCCACCGATCCGACGATGCGCACTCGCTCCCGGGCTCGCGTCAGGGCCGTGTAGAACATCTCCCGGGTGGCGAGCGGTGAGCGGGCCGGGGCGGCGAACACCGTCACCGTGGCGAACTGCGAGCCCTGACTGCGGTGCACCGTCATGGCGTGCAACGGTTCCACCGCGGCCAGCCGGGCCAGCGGGATCAGCAGGGGGCCGCCACCCCGACCGATCGCGACGACGAGATCGCCGCCTGGTTGCTCCAGTACCACGCCTGTGTCGCCGTTGAAGACGCCGACGGCGGGGTCGTTGGTGGTGACGATGACCGGCATCCCGACGTAGCGCCCGTCCGGGCGCGGGCGTACGTCGAGGTCTTCTACCGCCCATCGCAACGACAGTGCACTCCAGTGCGAGACGCCGCGCCCACCGCGCCGGTGCGCGCAGAGCATCCGGTGCTCGTCCAGGGCTTCCAGCGCCGCGACCGGGTCCCCGGCGCGGGCCGCCAGCACCACGTCGCGGGCATGGGCCACCACCTCGGAGCGCACGGCTTCCAGCACGGCACCACCCACCGCGTCGTCGTCACTCACCTCGAGGAACTCCACCCCGTCCGCGCCCGAGCGCAGCGCCTCCACGACGGCGTCCCCCGCCCCGGCGCGCACGGCTTCCGCAAGCACGTCGATACCTCCGCCCGCCCGGAACCGATGGGTACGGCGCAGGAGGGAGACCCCGTGCGGGGCCGCGTCTCCGGGGGCGACCAGATCAGCCAGGACAGCACCGACCTCCACCGAGGCCAACTGGTGCGGGTCGCCCACCAGGACGAGGCGGGCTCCGGGGCGCAACGCGTCCAGCAACCTCGCCATGACCCCCAACCCGACCATCGACGCCTCGTCGACGATGACGACGTCGTGCGGCAACCGGTGCTCGGCGTCGTAACGCGCCCGGATCGAGCCGGGACGGATCCCGAGGAGACGGTGCAGGGTGGAGGCCGACGTCGAGGCCAGGAACGCCCGCTCGGCGGAGCTGAAGGCGGCGTCGTCGGAGGCGGAGACGACGGCTTCGGTGAGCCGGGCGGCGGCCTTCCCTGTCGGCGCCGCCAGCGCCACCCGCGGGGTGGACGTGGACAGCGCGTGCACCGCCACGAGCAACCGGGCGACGGTGGTGGTCTTCCCCGTGCCCGGCCCACCGCCGAGCACCGCGACACCGTGGGACAGGCAGACCGCGGCGGCCGCGCGCTGGTCGGCGTCACCACCCGTACCCGCGGGCCACAGTCGCGCGAGCACCGAGTCGATGGCGAGCGGGTCGTAGCCCGCGACGCCGACCGCACGGCGACGCAGGTCGTCGGCGACCGCGAGTTCCTGGCGCCAGTAGCGGTCCAGCCAGATCCGCTCGCCCACGAGGTGCACGGGCCGGGTCCCGTCCCCGTGCGCGACGTCACCCGCCGTCTCGTGCACGTGCGTCAACGGACTGCGGCGCACCGCCTCCAGCCAGGCGGCGGGTTCGGGCCAACCCACCTCGACGTCTCCCACCGCACCGGAGTCGTCGACGTCCTCGGGGACGATCGTCGCCGCTGCCGTCCCCAGATGCAGGACGACCGAACCGTGCCGCACGGCCCGGACGGCGAGGGCGAGCGCGAGCAGCACCCGCTCGTCGTCCTCACCGCCGACGGCACCCACCCGCCGCGCGACGTGCACGTCACCCGCCTGGAGCAGGCCGAGCACGTTGAACTCCCGCAGCAGTCCGGTCGCGGAACGAACGGTCGTGACCGAACGATCGACGTCACCGAGCGGATCGACTCCGGTACTCACGACAGCCTCCCGGCCAACAGGTCGGAGAGGTCCACCACGAGGGCGGCGGGGGGTTTCCACGACCACACCCCGGGCGGCGCCTCACCCGCGGGGACGGCGAGGTCGGGGCCGGACATCCCGCGCAGGAACAGGTACAGCACCCCGCCCAGGTGCTCCCC
>JBPBQU010000590.1:0-4733 GCA_050955085.1 Janthinobacterium lividum
GCCGGGACGAAGAACGTCCCCCTGGTGCGCTACTCGGGCTTGGTGTCCCAGCGCAGAAGGAGGACGTTCCATGAACAACCGTACTGGCATCTCTCGTGGTGACAAGAGCCGCAACGCCCGCTTGGGCCGGCTGCGTGAGCTCGTCCCGACCACCTCCGCGATCGTCGGGATCGACCTGGCGGATGCCAAGCAGATGGTCGTGGTCTGCGATCACGATTCCCGGGTCCTGGCCCGAAAGACGTTCCGGGTCCGGGCCTGGGAGCTGGGCGCCGCGCTGGACTGGGCCGCCGAGAAGGCCGCCAAGGCCGGCTTCGAGACGGTCACGGTGGCGTGCGAGCCGACGGGTCACCGGTGGCGGATCCTGGGCCAGCTCGCCGCTGAGCGGGCCATGGCGTTCGTGTGCGTGCAGCCGCTGATCTCGGCGTGGGCGAGGCGCGGTGAGGACCTCACCTTCGACAAGACCGACGAGAAGGACGCCGTGATCATCGCTCGCCTGACCGCGCAGCTGCGCTGCTAGGCCCCCGAACCAGTCGATGAGACATGGGGCCGGTTGCGTCACCTCGGGACCCGCCGGGCCCGGCTGGTCACCGACATGATCGCCGCGGTGCAGCAGGTGCGGGACCTGCTGGAGTGCGTGTGGCCGGTGGCGTTGTACGCAGCCGATCACCCGTTCAAGTCCACGACCTGGATGGCGGGGATGACCGTCATCCTCGAGCGCGACGGTGCGGACTTGACCCGCACGCACCGCCTGGGCCTGGACCGGTTCGAGAAGCGGGTCCGCCGCGAGATCGAAGCGCAGGGCGGTCAGAAGCCGTGCCTGCGGATCATCCGCAAGCTCTACGCCGCAACGACGTCGATGACCGGGGTGATCGAGCACCGCCGTGGGGCGCTGGAACGCATCGGCTTCGTCCTGCAGGACTTCCGTCACGACCGCGATCGGTGCGCGCAGGTCGAGGAACGCATGCTCACCGTCGTGGAGGAGCTCGGCCTGACGGAGTTGGTGACCTCGATCCCGGGCCTGACCGCGCTGGGTGCGGCGATGATCCTGGCCGAGACCGGGGACCTGCACCGCTTCACCTCCGCCCGCGCGGTCGTCAAGCACGCCGGGCTGGCGCCGAGGGAGAAGACGTCTGGGACCTTCACCGGCCGCACGAAGGTCACCGGGCAGGGCCGCCCGCAACTACGCCTGATGGCGTGGCGGGTGATCTGGCCGGCGAGCCGGTCCAACCCCGTCTACGCCGCCCGCTACCAGCATCTGACGACCAGGCAGACCAACGGGCTGACGAAGACGCAAGCCCAAGCCGCTCTCGCGGCGTCACTGCTGCGGCAGTTGCACGCGGTGGTCACCACGGGGCGGGCATGGGACCCGGTCATCGCCACGCACGGCACCCGGCGGCGGGAACTGGCCACCGCCGCTTGAGGCACCACCTCATCCGTTGATGACCTGATCGAGCTAGCACAGCACGTCGGAAGCGATCACCAGCACGACACGTTCCACGTCACCTCCCGAGCGGTCGGGGCGAGCTCCACGCGGCATCGAGGAACCCCCGGGTCACCTCGCCGATCATCATGAGCAGCCCTACCTCATCGTCACTCAACCCGGTCACACGCTGCCGGGCGAAAGCCCCGTCACCGCTATGCAGGGACCACGACGAGGCCAGGGGCACCGACCCTCAGGACTTGACGCAGAACTCGTCACGCTGATGACCGTGACGTCCGTGACCGTGAAGTCGGGGCGGCACGGGTAAGCCGCTGACGGCTTCCGTGGTGCTGCTCGCGCTGGCCGTGTCCGTCCGCCGGCCTCGCACTCATCCCGTGCGCGTCGCCCTGGTGCAGGGGTGAGGTCCGCGCGCTGCGCAGTGACCGGCGGAGTGCACCAGGCCGGGGAGCCGGGGGATGGGAAGTGTCACCACCAAGACCGCTGGAAGCGTCACCGATGTCCTGATGCGGAACCGTCACCGATGTCCTGCGACTACTTGTTCAATGGACCCACGGCAACGGCCCGGCCAGGCTGTGTCGAGGTGTCCGGCGTGACGTTCTCATTGCGACTGCCCACCAGCTTCACCGGTGTGGCTCTGTCATGGTCTGCGACGCGTCGGGCACCGCCGGCGGGGAGTGGCTCAAGAGAGGTCTGCTCGGTCATCCCGAAGTAGTGCTGCCCACCCCGCCCCCCTGCAAGTGCCAGGACGAGTGAGGAAGAGCAGTGATGACGAAGCGACGACCAGCACCACCAGCGGTGATCATCGGGATGGACCCGCACAAGCGTTCAGCCACGATCGAGGTCCTCGACGGTCGCGAGCACGTCCTGTTCGGGCAGCGCTTTGAGACCGGCACCGACGGCTACCGCGCGATGCTCGAGGCGGTGAGCGGATGGCCGGCGCGGACGTGGGCGGTCGAGGGCGCCAACGGCGCCGGGCGCTACCTGGCTCAGCGACTGGTCGCCGATGGTGAGGTCGTCTTGGACGTCCCACCGAAGCTGTCCACGCAGGTCCGGGCGTTCGAGACCGGACACGGGCGCAAGACCGACGTCACCGACGCGCACTCCATCGCTGCGGTCGCGCTGCGCCGCCGCAAGCGACACGCCGGGACGACTACTCAGGCCAGTGCGGGGCTGCGGGTGGTGACCGTGGATGACGACAGCGTCGCGTTGCGGTTGCTGGCCGATCGCCGCGACGAGCTCGGGATCCGCAAGACCGAGATCACCAACCGGGTCCACCGGTTGCTGGGCGAGCTGATCGGCGGGGGCGCGAAGCGGTTCCTCACTGCAGCGCGGGCGAAGAAGCTGCTGGACGGGTTAACCCCCGAGGGTCCTGCTGCGCTGGTCCGGGCGCAGCTGGTGGCTGAGCTCGTCGAGGAGTTGGCCGTGATCGGGGCGAAGACCAAGACCGCGAACCGGCAGTTGCAGCAGCTGGTGGCCGCGTCGGGGTCGCACTTGATGGATCTCTATGGCATCGGCCCCTCCAGCGCGGCCCGCTTGCTCGGGGATGTCGGCGACATCGCCCGGTTCCCCACCCGGGACCACTTCGCGTCCTGGAACGGGACCGCCCCGATCGATGCCTTCAGTGGTGACAGCGTGCACCACCGCCTGTCCCGGGCTGAGAACCGGCGGTTGAACCGGGTCCTGCACACGATGGCGATCGTGCAGCTGCGTCGCCCCGACACCGCGGGGCGAGCGTTCTTCGACCGCAAACGCGGTGAAGGCAAGTCGACGATGGAGGCACTGCGGGCGCTGAAGCGGCGACTGTCCAACGTGGTCTACCGCCAGATGCTCGCTGACGCAGACGACCGGATGAGCTCGGCGCAGCCGGATCCCACGCCCGGCCTCGACACGGAAGCCGCGGCCGCGGAACCGGCGATGAAGTCTGCTCCGGCGCTCGTGCTGGCGGCGAGACCGGCACCGGGTGCCCCGGTGAGCGCGGTGTTGGTGACGGGCCCGGGAGGGCAAGCGGGGACGACTCTTGACTCCAGCGCGACCGACTGCAACCCCGGTGTCGGTTCTTCGGATGAGCCACTTCCCGGACCCGCAGGACCCAGCATCCTCACCCAGCGGAGCGGCCGCAAGAGGCCCGCTTGACTAGAGAGGTTCCATGACCGGATGGTGGTATCAGCGGTGCTACCCGAGTAGCATCGGATCGTGAAGCTCAGCATCAGCCTCTCCGAAGCCGACGTCGCCGCCCTCGACGAGCACGTCCGCGCGGCCGGTCTGCCGTCTCGGTCCGCAGCGGTTCAGCGGGCCGTCCGGGCACTGACCCACCAGCAGCTGGAGCAGGACTACGCCGCCGCCTGGAAGGACTGGGACGACTCCGGGGACCGCGAGGTGTGGGAAGGCGTCGCGGCTGACGGACTGCGTTGATGCGTCGCGGAGAAGTCCGCCTCGTCGACTTCGATCCCGTCCAGGGCAGTGAGGTGAACAAGCGTCGGCCCGCGGTCGTGGTCAGCAACGACCAGGCCAACGCGGTCGCGGAGCGTCTGGGTCGGGGTGTGGTCACCGTGGTCCCGGTGACCAGCAACACCGCCAGGGTGTTCCCCTTCCAGGTCCTGCTCGCCGCCCAGGACACCGGACTGCACGTCGACTCCAAGGCTCAGGCCGAGCAGGTCCGCGCCGTCTCGGTGAACCGGCTGGGACCGGCGCTGGGGCGGTTGCCGTTCGAGGCGCTGGACGCTCTCGACGACGCCTTGCGGTTGCACCTGGCCCTGTGAGGCCGGTGACGAGAATGACCCCCATCGCGGCATGACCGCGAACATCTCATCAGGTGGAGCGAATGGGGTGGCGCTGACGCACCGAGCTAGCTGATCCCCCTCTGGTCGGGCCCCGGGGGAGGTCACCGCGGGCGCATCAGGTGTTGAGCGGCTGCTTTCGCAGTCCGAGCCGAAGATGGATCACCGGTGATGCCGGCGGTGACCATCGCGCCTTCGGTGAGCAGGAACAGCTGTTCCGCCACCGCCTCGTTGGCGCCGGCAGCGGCCACCCAGTCGGTCAGCTGCTGCTTGAACAGCGTCTTGTGCTTCACGACCTCGCGCTGAACGGTGGTCGAGGTGCCCCCGAGCTCCCCGAAGGCGTTGATCCACCCGCAACCGCGAAAGCCCGGTTCGGTGAACCACCGCTCCAGCCAGTCGAAGACGGCCATGACACGGTCGTACGGATCCGGGCGCTGTTCGACGAAGTCGGCCAACTGGCTCCTCCACCGCTGGTCCCTGCGCTGGAGGAAGGCCTCGAGGATGGCCTCCTTGCC
>JBPBQU010000591.1:0-4639 GCA_050955085.1 Janthinobacterium lividum
TTCGGCGGGGCGTCGGACCCGGACTCCCTCGACCCGGCCTTCGCCTCCGACGGTGAGACCTTCCGCATCAGCCGACAGATCTTCGAGGGCCTCGTCGCCACCGAGGCGGGGACGACCGACCTCGCCCCGGCGCTGGCGACGAAGTGGACGCAGACCGAGGACGGGTTGAGCTACACCTTCACGCTGCAGCAGGGCGTGACGTTCTCCAACGGCAAACCGTTCGACGCCGCCGCCGTCGTCGCGAACTTCGAACGTTGGTACAACTGGACGGGCATCGCCCAGGGTGAGGATCTCGCCCTTTACTACCGCTCGATCTTCCGTGGGTTCAAGACCAACGGTGACGCGTCGCTGACGACGAGTCTGTACGCGGGCAGCACCGCGAACCCCGACGGCACGGTGACGGTCAACCTCACCACCCCCTTCGCCGGGTTCCTTGCCTCCCTCACCCTGCCCGCGTTCGCGATGCAGGAGACCGCGGCGGTCGAGGCCGGCAACGGCAACGGGGCCGACGGCAAGGACCCCCGCCAGAGCACGTACGCGACGTCCGCGCCGGTCGGCACCGGCCCGTTCTCGTTCGACGCCTGGGAGCGCGGTCAGCAGATCACGCTGAAGCGCAACGACTCGTACTGGGGTGAGAAGGCGAAGGTGGCGACCGTCATCGTCCGTTTCATCTCCGACGGCACGGGCCGGCGCCAGGCGCTGCAGAACGGTGACATCGACGGTTACGACCTGGTGGCCCCGGCCGACATCAAGACCCTCACCGACGGCGGGTTCCAGATCCAGAACCGCCCGGCCTTCAACGTCCTCTACCTCGGCATCAACCAGGCCTTCGCGCCGCTGGACGACCTCAAGGTGCGGCAGGCGATCGCGCACGCGATCGACAAGGACGCCGTCATCAGCAACTCCCTGCCCGCGGGGACGAAGGCCGCCACCCAGTTCATGCCGAGCAACGTCATCGGTTACAACGAAGACGTCACGACGTACGACTACGACGTGGCCATGGCCAAGCAGTTGTTGACCGAGGCCGGCCAGGCCGACCTGACTATTCCATTCAACTACCCGACGGGGGTCTCACGGCCGTACATGCCCGACCCGGCCGCCATCTTCAACGCCGTCTCGAGCCAGTTGAGCGCCGTGGGGATCACCACGACACCGGTGGCCGAGCAGTGGAACCCGAACTACCTCGACACCGTCCAGGGCGGAGCCAACCACGGGATCCACCTGCTGGGTTGGACGGGCGACTACAACGACCCGGACAACTTCGTCGGCGTGTTCTTCGGGGCGAAGACGAACGAGTGGGGTTTCACCGACCAGGGCCTGTTCGACGCGCTGGCCGCCGCCCGCACGGTGACGAGCGAGGAGGAGCAGACGTCCACGTACGCGGACATCAACGAGCAGATCATGACGTTGCTGCCCGGTATCCCGATCGCGAGCCCCGTCCCGAGCCTCGCCTTCGCCGCCGGGGTCAAGGGTTACACCGCATCCCCGGTGCAGGACGAGGTCTGGAACCTCGTGACCGTGAGCTCCGACAGCTGATGACCTGGTCCCTACGGGGATGGCGGCCCGAGGAGGGCACGACGTGCTGACGTTGATCGTCCGGCGTCTCGCCCTCCTCGGGCTCGTGCTGGTGGGCCTGTCCATCCTGCTCTTCGTATGGGTCCGGGCCCTGCCCGGGGACCCTGCCCGCGCGTTGCTGGGGGAGAAGGCCACCCCGGCGGGCATCGCCTCCGTCACGGCCCGCTACGGCTTCGACGAGCCGGTGTGGCGGCAGTACCTGACCTACGTCGGACGGTTGCTGCACGGCGACTTCGGTTTCTCGATCAACACGGGTGAACCCGTGCTGCAGACGTTCGGGGAGAGGTTCCCCGCGACCATCGAACTGTCGGTGGCTGCACTCGTGTTCGCGGTCGTCGTCGGGATCCCGCTGGGTTACCTCGCAGCCCGGCGCCGCGGGGGGATTCTCGACAACGTCGCCGTCGGTGGTTCGCTGCTCGGGGTCGTCATCCCGGTGTTCTTCCTCGCCGTGCTGCTGAAGTACCTGCTCTCGATCGAACTGGGCTGGTTCCCCACCTCGGGGCGCCAGGACGCGCGCATCGACGCGACGCACATCACGAACTTCTACGTCCTCGACGGGTTGCTGACCCGGGAGTGGGATGCCGCCTGGGATGCGATCCTGCACCTCGTGCTGCCCGCGCTGGCGCTGGGTTCCATCCCGCTCGCGATCATCGTGCGCATCACCCGGGCCTCGGTCCTCGACGTGCTCTCCGACGACCACGTGCGCACCGCGGAGGCCAAAGGGCTCTCGCGGGGGATCATCAGCCGTCGTCACGTGCTGCGCAATGCGCTGCTGCCGGTCTCCACGACGCTCGGCCTGCAGGCCGGTGCGCTGCTCTCCGGTGCCGTCCTCACCGAGACGGTGTTCTCCATCAACGGCATCGGGAGTTACCTCTTCGACGCCGTCAGCCAACTCGACTACCCGGTCCTCCAGGGGTTCATCCTGTTCATCGCCGTCGTGTTCGCGCTCGTCAACCTCGTCGTCGACATCAGTTACGGCTTCATCGACCCTCGGGTGCGGGTCTCGTGAGCGCGCTCGACGCCCTCACCCCGCCGACCCCGGCCGCGGTGGAACCCACCGGGGCCGCCGGGGTCGGGCCGTGGCGGGCGGCGCTGCGACGCCTGCGGCACAACCCCTCCGGTCTCGTCGGTGCGGCCCTCGTGCTGCTCTTCGTCCTCGTCGCCGTCCTCGCCCCCGTGTTGGCCCCCTACCAACCCGCGACGTCGCAGTGGTTCGGCCAGGTCACCCCGACGTCGGTCCCCGGCCGTAGCGCCGAGCACGCGCTCGGCCTGGATTCCTTCGGCTCCGACCTGCTGACGCAACTGCTGTACGGGGCGCGTTCCTCGCTCGTCATCGGCGTCGTCTCCACCGCCATCGGGCTCGCCGCGGGCGCCGTCCTCGGCATCCTCGCGGGTGGGCTCGGCGGGTGGGTGGACACCGTGATCATGCGGATCGTGGACGTCCTGCTGTCCATCCCCTCATTGCTGCTCGCGGTCAGCGTCGCGGCCGTGCTCGGCCGCAACTCCTGGTCGATCATGCTGGCGATCTCGGCCGCCCAGGTGCCGATCTTCGCGCGGTTGCTGCGCGCCTCGTTGCTCGCCCAGCGCGGGCAGGACTACGTCGTCGCGTTGCGCTCGCTGGGGCTGAAGCAGGGACGCATCGTCGTCGGCCACATGCTGCCGAACTCGCTCGGTCCGGTCCTTGTCCAGGCCACTCTCGTCCTCGCCACCGCCGTCATCGAGGTCGCGGCGCTGTCCTTCCTGGGTCTGGGTGCCCCGAACCCGGCGGTCGCCGAATGGGGGCGCATGCTCGTCACGGCGCAGGACCGTCTCGAACAGGCTCCACAGCTGGCGATCTACCCCGGGTTGTGCATCGCGATCACCGCGCTCGGTTTCACCCTGTTCGGTGAAGCGCTGCGCGAAGCGCTCGATCCCCGCAGTGAACGATGAGCGATCAGGGTCAGGAACGAACAGCGGGGAGGCAACGATGAGTGCGCTGCTCGAGGTCGAGGACCTCCGGGTGCAGTTCTCCCGCGGTGGCCAGCGCACCACGGCCGTCGACGGGGTGTCCTTCTCCGTCGGTGCCGGCGAGGTCGTCGGCCTGGTCGGGGAGTCGGGCTGCGGGAAGTCGGTGACCTCACTGGCCATCATGGGCCTGTTGCCGGCCCGTGGAGCGAGCGTCACCGGTTCGGTCCGCTTCGAGGGGACGGAACTGCTGACGATGGCGCCCAGGGCGCTGGCGCGTCGGCGGGGCAAGGACCTGGCGATGGTGTTCCAGGACCCGATGACCTCGCTGAACCCGGTACTCACGCTGGGCCGGCAGATCACGGAGGTCCTGCGGGCCCACACCGAGCTGAGTCGTGGCGCGGCCACCCGGGAGGCCGTGGACCTCCTCGGCCGGGTCGGCATCCCCGACCCCCGTCGGCGGATGGGTGAGTTCCCGCACCAGCTCTCCGGCGGCATGCGCCAGCGCGTCCTCATCGCCATCGCCCTCGCCTGCAGCCCCCGCCTCATCATCGCCGACGAGCCCACCACGGCTCTCGACGTCACCATCCAGGCTCAGGTACTGGACCTGCTGACCACCCTCGTCCGGGAGTCCGGCACCGCCATGGTCCTCATCACCCACGACCTCGGTGTCGTCGCCGGGACGTGCGATCGCGTCAACGTCCTCTACGCGGGACGGGTGGTCGAGTCCGCGACCAGACGGCAACTCTTCGCCTCGCCCCGCCACCGGTACACCAAGGGGTTGCTCGACGCGGTGCCCCGCGTCGACGCCCCGGCGGGAACCCCGCTGCACCCGGTGCCCGGATCGGTCCGTGACCTGCTCGCATGGGATGAGGGGTGTGCGTTCTCGCCGCGTTGCGCCCGCGCCGACGACGCCTGCCACGTCGGGGGGATCCAGTTGTCGAGGCGCGAACCCGAGACCTGCGACATCCAGGCGTCGGACACCCAGACCGCAGATACCCAGACCTCGGATACCCAGACCTCGGATACCCAGACCTCGGATACCTCGGTCTCGGGGGCCCCTGAACACACCTCGCGCTGCGTGCACCCGGCGGGTGTCCGGTGAACGCGCACCCGCACG
>JBPBQU010000592.1:0-4636 GCA_050955085.1 Janthinobacterium lividum
GCAGGTGCAGCGTCGCGGCCGTCAGCGGCAGCTGTGACAGCAGCGCGTCCTGGGCCTGGGTGGCGTTGCGTTCCGGGTCCCCGGTGGGCAGGAACCGTTCGTCGCTCCACCACACGTGCACCCGGGTCCAGTCCACCGAGTCGCGGGCGGGGGAGGAGGCGACGGCGGCCAGGGTCTTGCCCCCGATCGTCCCACCGGTCAACGAGACGTGAGCCAACCCGCGGACGGCCTGCGCGTCGGCGATCGCCGTGAGCAGGCGTCCCGCGGTGGCGTGCGCGAGGACGTCGGGCGTGGGATGGACGACGACGAGGCTGTCCAGGGGGTTCGCGTTCACGAAGTGGCCTTCTTGGCAGCGGTCTTGCGTGGTGTCGTCGTGCTCGCCCCGACCTTCTTGGTGGCCTTCTTCGTGACCTTTGTCGCGGCAGCCTGCGTCGTGACCCTCTCGGCGACCTTCGTGGCGACTGGTTCCGCACCGGCCGGTGCCTCGGCCACGGAGGGTTGCGTGCGGCGCTCCGGTTCGACCGGCTTGGCTCGCTTCATGGCGCGTGACGTTCGGGCCGATACCGCCTCGGCCTCGGCCTGGTGGCGGGCGACCGTTGCCGGCGGGGAGATGCGTCCCTGCGCCTGGGCCTCGCGCGCCGTCATGGTCCGGGCATTCACGAGCGGTAGTCCTTCGTGCAGGATCTCGCCGTACACGTCGTCGGGATCGAGGCGGCGCAGTTCCTCGGTCAGGCAGTCCTTGACCGCCCGCCGGGCAAGGGTGATGCGCCGGTCCGGTTGACCCGGCTGGGTCAGCGTCGCGACGTTCTGGTCGGGGCGGACGAGTTCGACCGCGCCGGACTTGCGTTCGAGGCGGACGCTCTGAACTCCGGTTCCCTTCTTCGTCCGAGCCCGCACGACGGGCGCTTTGAGCTTGGTGGCGAGCCACGCGGCGAGCAGTTCCGTGCTCGGGCTGTCCGGGGCACCGCCCACCGTGATGACCGTGACCGGCTCGTACGGCGGCTGGTCGAGCGCCGCCGCGAGCAGTGCACGCCAGTTGGTCAGTCGTGTCCAGGCCAGGTCGGTGTCCCCCGCGCGGTAGCTGGCCCGGCGCTGCTCCAGCGCCTTCGCCGGGTTCGCCGACTCGGCGGAGTCGGTGATCCGGCGTTGCGCGATCCGTCCGATCGGATCGCTCGAGAGGTCGTCGGGGGCAATCCCGGGCCACCACGCCACGATCGGCGCGTCGGGCAGCAGCAGCGAGACGATGGTCGTCTCCCCGTGCTCCACGAGGGGTCCGTAGGCGCGCAGCACGACCACCTCGCTCGCGCCCGCGTCACCCCCGACGCGGATCTGCGCATCCAGGCGCGCCGCGCCCCGCTTGTTGCCCCGGGCTAGCACCAGCACCCGGCACGGGTGCTCACGGCTGGCCTCGTTGGCCGCGGAGATGGCGTCCTCGGCGTGCGCTTCGTCGGTGACGACGCACAGGGTCAGCACCCGGCCGAGCGCGACCGCCCCACCGGAGTCGCGCAGGTCCACCAGCGCCTTGTTGATGGCACTGGTGGACGTGCTGGGCAGGTCGATGATCACGTTGTTCGCTCCTGCGGGTCGGGGAACAGCTGGTCGATGCTCGTGCTGCTCACGGGCGCCGCCACTGCCGGCCGGTCCGCTCCAGCATGGCGTGCGCGGACGGCGGACCCCAGGTGCCCGAGTCGTACGCCTCGGGGCGGCCACCACGGGCCCAGAAGGAGGTGATCGGGTCGAGGATCTTCCATGACAGCTCGACCTCCTCGTGACGCGGGAAGAGCGGCGGGTCGCCCAGCAGGACATCGAGGATGAGACGTTCGTAGGCCTCGGGGCTGGACTCCGTGAAGGCATGCCCGTAGCCGAAGTCCATCGTGACGTCGCGCACCTCCATGGCGGTGCCCGGGACCTTCGACCCGAACCTCATGGTGATCCCCTCGTCGGGCTGCACACGGATGACCAGGGCGTTCTCGCCGAGCTCCTCCGTCGCGGTGCTCTCGAAGGGCAGATGCGGGGCGCGCTTGAAGACGACCGCGATCTCCGTGACCCGCCGCCCGAGACGCTTGCCGGCCCGCAGGTAGAACGGCACCCCGGCCCACCGGCGGGTGTCCACCTCGAGTTCGATGGCCGCGAAGGTCTCGGTGGTCGAGGACCCCGGGATCCCGTCCTCGTCGAGGTAACCCAGGACGTGCTCGGAACCCTGCCAACCCGCGGCGTACTGCCCGCGCGCGGTCGACTTGGAGAGGTCGCGGGGCAACCGGACCGCGGAGAGGACCTTGGCCTTCTCGGCGCGCAGATCCTTCGCCTCGAAGGACACCGGCTCCTCCATGGCGGTGAGCGCCATGAGTTGCAGCAGGTGGTTCTGGATGACGTCGCGGGCCGCACCGATGCCGTCGTAGTACCCCGCACGCCCACCGATGCCGATGTCCTCGGCCATGGTGATCTGCACGTGGTCGACGTGGTTGGCGTTCCAGATCGGCTCGAACATCTGGTTCGCGAAGCGCAGGGCCAGGATGTTCTGGACCGTCTCCTTGCCCAGGTAGTGGTCGATGCGGAAGACGGAATCGGGCGGGAAGACGTGCTCGACCACGTCGTTGAGCTCCCGTGCGGACCTGAGGTCGTGACCGAACGGCTTCTCGATGACGACGCGCCGCCACTGGTCACCGTGCTGGGCGCTCAACCCGCTGCGGGCCAGCTGTTTCGCGACGACGGGGAAGAACCGGGGCGGGATCGACATGTAGAACGCGTGGTTTCCCCCCGTCCCGCGGACCCGGTCGAGGTCGGCGACCGTCGACGCCAGCTGGTCGAAGGCCTCGTCGTCGTCGAAGTCACCGGGGACGAAACGGAACCCCTCGGCGAGCTGAGCCCATACCGATTCCCGGAACGGGGTCCGGGCGTGCTGGCGCACCGAGTCGTAGACGATCTTGCCGAAGTCCTGGTCCACCCAGTCGCGGCGGGCGAACCCCGTGAGGGCGAAACCGGGCGGCAGCAACCCGCGGTTGGCCAGGTCGTAGATGGCCGGCATGAGCTTCTTGCGCGCGAGGTCGCCTGTCACGCCGAACATCACCATCCCGCACGGCCCCGCGATGCGCGGGAGCCGGCGGTCACGGGGATCGCGCAGCGGGTTTGCCTCGGGTGCTACGCGAGCGGGACTCACTGAGCTTCGACCTGCGTCTTCACGCGCTCCAGCTCGTCGGCGACGGTCTGCATGAGTTCCAGCCAGCTCTTCTCGAACTTGTCGACCGCTTCGGTCTCGAGCAGGTCGACCACCTCGGTGTAGGAGATCCCGAGACGTTCGAGATCGTCGAGGACGGTCTGCGCGTCGCCGTAGGTCCCGCGGATGGTGTCACCCGTGACCTCGGCGTGGTCGATCGTGGCGTCCAGGGTCTTGCCGGGCATGGTGTTCACGGTGTTCGGCGCGACCAGCCCGGTGACGTAGAGGGTGTCGGGCAGGTCGGGGTTCTTGACCCCGGTGGAGGCCCACAACGGACGCTGCGCGCGGGCTCCGGACTCCTTCAGCACCTGCCAGCGCGGGGTCGCGAAGACTTCCTCGTAGGCCTGGTAGGCGAGACGCGCATTGGCCAGGCCGGCCTTCGAGCGCAGCCCGGCGGCCTCGGCGCTCTCGAGGGCGTCGAGGCGGTTGTCGACCTCGGTGTCCACGCGGGAGACGAAGAAGGACGCGACGGACTCGATCTTGGAGATGTCGTGACCGTTCTGCTTGGCCTGTTCGAGACCGGTGAGGAAGGCCTGCATGACAGCGCGGTAGCGGTCCAGGGAGAAGATCAAGGTGACGTTGACGCTGATGCCCTCGCTCAGCGCGGTGCTGATGGCCTGCAGGCCCTCCAGGGTGGCCGGGATCTTGATGTAGAGGTTGTCCCGGTCGACGGCCTTCCACAGTCGACGTGCGGACTCCTCCGTCGCCGCGCTGTCGTGCGCCATCCGGGGGTCGACCTCGAGGGAGATGCGGCCATCGAGCCCGTCGGTGCGATCGAAGACCGGCTTGAGGATGTCGCACCCGCGGCGGACGTCCTCGGTGGTGATCTGGAACACCGCCTCCTCGGTGTCGGCGCCGGCGGCAATGAGTTCCTTGACCTGGTCGGTGTAGGCGTCGCCCTTCGCCAGCGCGGAGGCGAAGATCGTCGGGTTGGAGGTGACGCCGAGGATGCCCGCGTCGACCAGCCGCTGCAGCTCACCGGAACCGGTCAGCTCGCGCGAGAGGTCGTCCAGCCATACCGACACACCGTAGGCGCGCAGGGTTTCGAGATTGTTGCTCATGAGGATGCTCCGTTCCTTCGTCCACTCGGGCGCCCGGACGGCGCCCGCACTACTGGCATCTTCCGGGTGTCCCCGGGGCGACGCCGGATTCCCGGGGGCCGCGTTCTGCGACCCCCGGGGTCGGGTTCACTGCAGGCCGGCAAGGCTCTGCCTGGCGGCCGCGACCACCACTTCCTCCGTGAGACCGAACTGGAGGTGATGCCTTCCACCTCGGGCTTCTCGCGCGCGGCCACCACGATCTGGACCTCGGAACCGGTGCCGATGAGGATCACCTGCGGGGTCGCGGCGGAGGCCTCCACCAGGAGGTAGGCCCCCTTCGCGGTGCCCCCCACGGATCCCCGGCCCGGCTGCGAGCGCTCGA
>JBPBQU010000593.1:0-4575 GCA_050955085.1 Janthinobacterium lividum
GATGGGCGGGCAGTACCTCGACATGCTCGAGCAGGCGTCCTGCGCCCTGCAGGGCCCGGCCGGGGCGGTCGAGCGCGCCCGCCGGGTCGTGCGCTTCAAGAGCGCCAAGTACTCCATCGAGCACCCCCTCCTGCTGGGTGCGAACCTCGCGGGCGCGCCGGCGGACCTCCTCGCCGACTACTCCCGCTTCGGGCTCGCTCTCGGCGAGGCCTTCCAGCTGCGTGATGATCTTCTCGGTGTCTTCGGTGACCCTTCGGAGACCGGGAAACCCGCAGGCGACGACCTGCGTGAGGGGAAGCGGACAGTGCTCGTGGCTCTCGCGTTGCAGGCGGCTACCCCCGCACAGGCGGAGTTGGTCCAACGCCTGCTGGGTGATCCCGACCTCGACGGGACGGGGGTCGAGCAACTACGCACCGTCCTGGTGGACACCGGTGCCGTCGACGGGGTGGAGAAGCTCATCACGGAACAGGTCGATGTCGCCTGCCGCACACTGGACGCCGCCCGCATGACGGAACCGCCGCGAGCCGCGCTGCACGATCTGGTCGTCAAGGCCACCAGTAGGCGCTCATGAGCCTCGCGCGGAGTCTGGACTGGCTGCCGGGACGGGTTCGCCACGTCGCGGGCCGAACCGACGAGGTCGTCATCGTGGGTGCCGGGCTCGCAGGTCTCTCGACCGCGATGCGCCTCGCCGGCGCCGGCCGCAACGTCACCGTGTTGGAACGCGAGGACGTGCCCGGTGGGCGCGCCGGCCTCGTCGTGAAGGACACCGCCGAGGGGCAGTACCGCTTCGACACCGGACCCACCGTCCTGACCATGCCGGACCTGATCGCCGACTGCTTCGACGCACTCGGTGAGAACCTCGACGACTGGCTGGACCTGAAACCCGTCGACCCGCTGTACCGCGGGAACTTCGCCGACGGTTCGTCGCTGTACGTCTCCGCGGACGTCGACCGCACGGCCGACGCGATCGGGGCTCTCTGCGGTGGCGCCGAGGCCGACGGTTACCGGAAGTTCGTCGACCACGTGGGAAACCTCTATCGCTACGAGATCCGCGACTTCATCGACTCCAACATCGACACGCCATTGGACTTGCTGCGTCCCAATCTGGTCCGCCTCCTCGCGGCCGGGGGTTTCAAGAAGATGGCCCCCGAGGTCGGGAAGTTCCTCAAGGACGATCGCACCCAGCGGATGTTCTCGTTCCAGGCGCTCTACGCGGGGTTGTCGCCCTACGACGCCCTCGCGCTCTACGCCGTCATCGCCTACATGGACTCCGTCGCCGGGGTGTTCTTCCCCGCGGGCGGGATGCACGCGTTGCCCACCGCGATGGCTGCGGCAGCCGAGAAGCACGGTGTGCAGTTCCACTACGGCACCGAGGTGACCTCCGTGGAACGCAACGGCGCCCGCGCGAGTGCGGTGTTGACCGCCGACGGGCGGCGCTTCGCGGCCGACGTCGTGGTCCTCAACCCCGACCTGCCGGTGGCCCAGCGGGAACTGCTCGGCCACGATTCGTGGCGGGTCCGGCAGTTGACGTACTCCCCCAGTTGTTACCTCATGCTCGCGGGTTCCAGCGCGGACTACCCCGACCCCGTGCACCACTCGATCCACTTCGGGGCGGCCTGGGAGGAGGTCTTCGCGGAACTTCTCGACGGTCGTCTCATGAGCGATCCCTCGGTGCTGGTCTCGCGCCCGACGGTGTCCGATCCGACGCTCGCGCCCCCTGGCAAGCACATCTACTACGTGCTGTTCCCCACCCCCGCACTCTCGGCCGGGTCCTCCCGCATCGACTGGGACCGGGTGGGCCCGCGCTATCGCGAGCACGTCCTCGAGGTGCTGGCGCAGCGCGGGTACGAGGGTTTCGGCGAGGCCATCGAGGTCGAGGACGTCACCACACCTGCGGACTGGGAACGTCGGGGGATGGCCGACGGCGCACCGTTCGCCTCCTCGCACCTCTTCCGCCAGACCGGGCCGTTCCGGCCGGGAAACCTGTGGGGTGAGAACGTGGTGTTCACCGGTTCGGGGACCCAGCCAGGGGTCGGGGTTCCCATGGTCCTCGTCTCCGGTCGGCTCGCCGCCGAACGCGTGACGGGCCGCGACCGCAGCTACCGCTCCCGTGCCTGGCGCTGACGCGGGCGCCGGCAGCTGGCACCATCCCTCCTCATGAGCAGGATCATGAGTAGACAGCATGTCCGCGCCCTCGACGCCGCGGCCGCCACCGATCCCGCCCTCTACGACCCCTCGTTGCGAGCGGCGTTCGAGCTGTGCCGGGGGTTGAACGCCGAACACGGCAAGACGTACTACCTGGCGACACTGCTGCTGCCGCGGGAGAAACGCCCCTATGTCTGGGCGCTCTACGGTTTTGCGCGTTACGCGGACGAGTTCGTCGACTCGATGACGGCACCCGACCCCGACGCTCTGGTGCGCTGGAGCGACGCGTTCCTCACCGCGCTCAACGCCCCCGAGGGCCCGGTCGACCCGGTCGGGCGGGCCATGATCGCGACGATGCGCCGCTGGGACATCCCGCAGGCGCACGTCGTCGCGTTCCTCGACTCGATGCGGATGGACATCACCGAGACGAGTTACCCGACGTATGACGACCTGCGCCGCTACGTCTATGGTTCCGCTGCCGTGATCGGTCTGGAGATGCT
The DNA here is from genome assembly GCA_050955085.1 of Janthinobacterium lividum. Lineage (GTDB taxonomy): Bacteria > Actinomycetota > Actinomycetes > Actinomycetales > Kineococcaceae > Kineococcus. Next base: position 2,646 of record JBPBQU010000593.1, read on the forward strand.
GCCGGTGCTGGGCACCGTGGCGCCCGGTGCGGAGGAGCCGGCCCGGGCGCTCGGTGAGGCGTTCCAACTGTCGAACTTCATCCGCGACGTCGGCGAGGACCTCGACCGGGGCCGGATCTACCTGCCGATGGAAGACCTCGAGGCGTTCGGCGTGACCCGTGAGCAGATGCTCGCGGGTCGCCGAGCCGGGACCACTCCCCAGGCCGTGCGGGACCTGCTGGCCTTCGAGACCCAGCGCACCCGTGAGCTCTACGCGCAGGCCGAACCGGGGATCGCGATGGTCGAGCCGAGCAGCCGGGACTGCCTGCGGACCGCGTTCGAGCTGTACGGCGGAATCCTCGATGCCGTCGCCGACACCGGTTACGACGTACTCAGCCGACGGGTGCACGTCGGTCTGCCGCGACGGCTCGCCGTCGCCCTCCCCGCCCTCGGACGAGCTCGGCTGGCTCGTTGGCGGGAGTCGCGTTGGGTGACCGTCTGAGGCCAGCCCGGCACGCGGTCGACCAGATGACCCCTCGGAGAGGGGGGCAACGTCAGAGCGACAGCGCCTGGGCCCGCCGGCGCACCTCCGTCTTGCGGTTGGCCGTGAGCGCGTCGATCGGGGTGCCGGGGAGCGTCTCGTCCGGGGTGTAGAGCCACCGGATCGACTCGACGTCGGTGTAGCCCGAGTCCAGCAACACCGACAGCGTGCCGCGCAGGTGGTTCAGGGGACCCGTCTCGACGACGAAGCCGGCCGGCACGTGAACGATGTTGTGCTCTCCGCGACGGACCCCGACGATCTCACGCTCCTGCAACCAGCGGCGCACGTTGCGCTGGTCCACCCCCGTCAGATCGGAGATGTCGGGGACGGTCAACCACTCGGGGACCAGATCTTCCAGTTCATCGCCGTTCTCCCGGGCGATGTCAGCTCTCAACGGTACGGCCACGGGACAAGCCTGCCATCTCGCAGCGATCGCCTGCACCCGAGCATCCCCGCACGTCGACGGTGGGTCTCCGCCCACGCGTCAGATCACGACCGGGTCACACCCCGGGGACGCGCCCCTCGACGTCCCACCGCTCGGCAGGCTTGTCGAGCATCGTGGACCCGCCGAGCTCGCCGGGGTCGGGTAGGTTCACCCACGCCCCACAGGTACCAGCAGTCACTCAGGCACCACAGGTCACCGAGCACGCGATCATCCCGAGCCACGCCCGTCACGACCCGCGGAGGAACAACCCGCCATGGCCGAGCACCGCGACCCCCCGGCGGACCGACCCGCCCGCTCGCCGAAGACTCCCGAACCGGCCCCCGACCGGTCCGGCTCCCCGGACAACCGGGAGGCCCGTAGGCGCAGCCGGTGGCTGGCGGCTGCACTGGTGGGCGCAGCCGCCCCCGCCACCATCGCGCCCGTGACCCACGCTGTCGCGGCGACCCCGGCGCAGGTGCCGATCTCGGCGCGCGCCGCGGTACCCGCCGCGACGGGCGCGGCGTCGGCCGCGACCGTGGCCGCCAGCCCGGAGCAGGTCGTCACCGTCGCGCTCGGCGACACCGTCGGCGCCATCGCTGCGCGCACCGGTTCCACCGTGACGGCGATCGTCGAGGCGAACGGTCTGGACGCCCGTGCCCGCATCGTCGAGGGTCAGTCGTTGCGGATCCCCCTCCCCGGGGCCACCGGCAGTGACAGCGATGCCGGTGTCGATGGCCCCGGTGCCACGTATCTCGTCCGTACCGGCGACACACTCACCTCCATCGCCGCCGCGCAGGGCACGACGATCGGCGCGCTGCGTGACGCCAACGGCCTGGACGCACGGGGTTTCATCCGGGAGAGTCAGGTCCTCGCACTGACCGGTTCGGCGAGCGCCGGGGTCGACCCCACCACCCCGTCCAGCCCCGCCACCCCGTCCAGTCCCGCCACCGGGAAGGGCAAGGCCGGGGAGGGCAAGGCCGGGGCGT
>JBPBQU010000594.1:0-4497 GCA_050955085.1 Janthinobacterium lividum
GACGACCCGGGGCTGTGAACACGCCTCGAGGTCGTTCCCAGGCCCGGCCCGGGAAAGGCGCTCGATCACGGGGGGGACCACCGTGATCGAGCACCTCCGGGGTCAGACCAGCGCGCTCGCCTGGATCAGCGTCCGGCGCAGAATCTGTTCCATCTCGTCGAATTCGGCCTGTCCGCAGGTCAGCGCGGGGGCGACCTGGATGACCGGTTCACCGCGGTCGTCGGGACGTGCGTAGAGACCGTTCTGGAACAAGGCCGTCGGCAGGAACCGCTTGATGAGCGTCTCGCGCTCAATCGGGTCAAAGGTCTCCTTGGTCGACTTGTCCTTGACGAGCTCGACGGCCCAGAAGTACCCGTCACCGCGGACGTCACCGACGATGTCGAGGTCGAGCAGTTTCTTGAGAGTGTTGCCCAGCGCGGCCTCGTTGTCGAGGACGTTCTGGTTCAACCCCTCGCGCTCGAAGATGTCGAGGTTCGCCAGCGACACCGCCGCCGAGACCGGGTGGCCCCCGAAGGTGTAACCGTGCGGGAAGAAGTTCTTGCCCTCGAGGAACGGCTCCATGATGCGGTCCGAGGCGATCATCGCGCCGATCGGCCCGTACCCGGAGCTCATGCCCTTGGCGCAGGTGATGATGTCGGGCTGGTAGCCGAACTTCTCGCAGGCGAACATCGTGCCGTGGCGGCCGAAAGCGCAGATGACCTCGTCCGAGACGAGCAGGACGTCGTGGCGGTCGCAGATCTCCCGGACCCGCTGGAAGTAACCGGGTGGCGGGGTGAAGCAACCACCGGAGTTCTGCACGGGTTCGAGCACGACCGCCGCGACGGTCTCCGCACCCTCGAAGAGGATGGCCTCCTCGATGCGGTCCGCCGCCCACTTCCCGAACTCGACGGGATCGGTGGGGGCACCCATGCGTTCGGCCCGGTAGATGTTGGTGTTGGGTACCCGGAAGCCACCGGGGGTCAGCGGTTCGAACGCCTGCTTCATGGCGGGCAGTCCGGTGATCGCCAACGCGCCCTGCGGGGTGCCGTGGTAGGCCGTGGCCCGACTGATGACTTTGTGCTTGAGGGGTTTGCCGGTGAGCTTGAAGAACTGCTTGGCGACCTTCCAGGCGCTCTCGACGGCCTCCCCACCACCGGTGGTGAAGAACACCCGGTTGAGGTCCCCCGGCGCGTAGGCCGCGAGGCGGTCGGCGAGGTGGATGGCAGGTTCCGTGGCGTAACCCCAGACCGGGAAGAAGGCCAGGTTCTCGGCCTGCTTGGCCATCACCTCGGCGAGTTCCTTGCGACCGTGCCCGACCTGCACCACGAACAACCCTGACAACCCGTCCATGACCTTGTGGCCGGTCGAGTCCCAGATGTGAGCGCCCTCCCCCTTGACGATCACGGGGGCGGGCTTGTCCTGGTAGGCACCCATCCGCGCGAAATGCATCCACAGGTGGTCCCGCGCGGCGATGGCCAGATCGCTGGGTGTGTCAGCGGTGACGGCCTGTTCGGTGACGGTCATCAGTCTTTCCCCTTCGTCGACGGGCTACCCCCTGATGCTCCCACTCTCCCGTCCACCCCCGGCTGCGGGTCGCAACGTCCCGTCGTCCCTGATCACGCTTCACCCACCGTCACCGGGAACTCGCGCTACCGGCGCGGTCTCGGCGGTTCGGAGGACTACCGATGCCGGGTCACCGCTCGGTGGGCCTCGACCGGGCGGCTGGCACCACGGCGAACCGGTCGTGGCGTCGAGCGAGCGCTGAGGAAATGGGCCAGTGATTCGGCGTCGTCCCCGAGCACCCGGGCCGGGACGACATGGGCTGGCACCAGAACGGCTCCAGCTCACCCCGCCGTCGGTGACGACGAGTTCGCGAACCCCTGGCGCAGACACCTGGCGCTGAACGACACGACGCACCGAGATCTCCACCGTGACGCCGAAGAACACCACGAAACCCACCCAGCACCAGCGCCGCAACAGGTTGCCCGAGCAGCGCCACACTGCCGACCAGCAGAACGAAGCTCATGACGTGTCGGACCCGCAGCCGGCGGCGGGCTGCAGACCTGCGGGCAACCAACGCGCGCAGCAGTGCGCGTTGCTCGTGCGGCACCGATTCCCAGGCCACCCGCCAGGGCAGGACCACTGCGGTCGTCACCCTTCGACGATAGGTAGTGGTCCTGGGGCTCACGGGGAGAAAGCGAACCGGACCACCCGGACGGCGGACCCCGACGTCGACCACCCACGTCCCAGGAGTCACCGCATGACAGCGGCCACCGCTCCCCCTACGCCGAGGCGTGAGGTGGTTCAGCGCGGTTCCGCGCGGTCAGCAGCTCCCCGCGTGGTTCGTCGTCGAGATCGAGCAAGCGACCCCGCCGCCACGTCGAACGCACCACCCCGACGAGTGTGCGCCCCTCGTACGGCGTCACCTTGTTCTTGTGCTGCAGAGCCTCCGCCCGCACGGTCCATTCGGCCTCGGGTGCGAACACCACGAAGTCCGCGACGCAACCGGCCGCGATCCGGCCGCGGTCGCTGAACCCCGCGAGCGCCGCCGTCGCCGACGACATCCACCCGACGACGGTGGCCAGCGGGACTCCCCGCTCGCGGGCAGCGGTCCACACGACCGGCAACCCGATCTGCAGGGAGGCGATCCCACCCCAGGCGGCGCCGAAGTCACCGGCTTCGAGCAGTTTCAGCTCCGGGGTGCAGGGCGAGTGGTCGGACACCACACAGTCGATGGTCCCCTCGAGCAGGCCCTGCCACAGCGCGTCCTGCTCGGCGCGGTCGCGGATCGGCGGGCAGCACTTGAACGGGGTGGCCCCGTCGGGCACGTGATCGGCGTCCAGGGTCAGGTAGTGCGGGCAGGTCTCGACACTGATGCGGGTTCCGGCGGCCTTCGCCGCCGCGATCTCGGCCAGCCCGGCCGCGGAGGAGAGGTGCACGACGTGCGCGCGGGCCCCGGTACGGGCGGCGGCCTGTGCAACGTTGCGGACGGCGGCGGCTTCGGCACTCGGGGGCCGGGAACCCACGAAATCCGCGAACCGCGGACCGCCGTCGTTGGCCGCGGCGGCAATCTCGGCGCCGTCCTCGGCGTGGGCGAGCAGCAGACCGTCGAAGCGCGCGAGCTCGCTCAGCGCCTCCTCCAACCCCGCGGCGTCCAGTGGCGGGAACTCCTCGACACCGGAGTCCAGCAGGAAGCACTTGACCCCGAAGACCCCCGCGTCGTGCAGGGGCGCCAGCTGCTCCGCGTTGCCCGGGACGGCACCGCCCCAGAACCCGACATCGACGAAACATTTGCCCTGCGCGGCAGATTTCTTGACCTCGAGTGCGGCCGGGTCGAGGGTGGCCGGGACGCTGTTCAACGGCATGTCCAGGATGGTGGTGATGCCACCGGCGGCCGCCGCCCGCGTCGCCGAGGTGAAACCCTCCCACTCGGTGCGACCGGGTTCGTTGACGTGGACGTGGGTGTCGACGAGCCCGGGCAACAACACCTCGCCCTCGGCCAGTACGACCTCGCGGTCCGCGTCCCACGCGTGGTCGAACTCCTCGACGCCGAGTACGACACCGTCGCGGACCCCGACGGAGATCGCCCGCTCCACCCCGTCGAACACTGCCCGCCGGGCCCTGATCGCGAGATCCACGCTCACTGCTGTTCCTCCACCCCGGTTCCGCCACCGGTTCGACGCCGCATCCGCCGCACGGGCGCCGCGGGTGCCGGCTGCGACGAGAAGTCCCGGGAACGCACCCGGGTCGAGAGGTTCTCCTGGTGCTCGGCCGCCGTCGCCAGCAACCGGTCCGCGTCACCCGCCGCGAACGCCTCCAGCATGACGGTGTGCTCACCGTGCAGGACAGCCGCCTCCTCCGCACCCAGATCCTCCATGGGGCGGTACGGCTCGGTGAGGTCCCAGACGCGGTCGAAGACCCCGAGGAGACGGGGCATCGCGGACGGCCGGGTGAGCGCGACGTGGAAGGCGCGGCTCTGGCGGTGGTATTCGCGTTCGTCCCCGTCGACGACGGCCCGCTGCAACGCGACGTGCGCGGCATTCGCCTCCCGGACGTCGTCGGGACCGCCGAGGCGCACCGCGACGGCGAGCGCGGCGAGCTCGAGGGTGCCGCGCACCGCGAAGAGTTGCGACAACTCACCGTCGGCGAGCCGTGTGACCGTGTAACCGCGCCGCGGCTGGTGCTCGACGAGACCCTCTCCCACGAGGGTCATCAGGGCTTCTCGTACCGGGATGCGGCTGACGTCGTGGGCGCTCGCGAGCACGTCCACCTCGAGCACCGACCCGGGCGGGGTCCCGCCGTCGACGATGTCGCCCCGGATCGCGTCGAGGACCGGTCGGGCGCTAACCCCGGCGGACACCACCGCTCGATCCACCTCCTGCGCTCACTCTCGGACGGGCGGCGGCCAGCGGCCACCCCGACACGTCCTTGGCCTGCGGCGCAGCGTAGCTGCGCGCCTTGGAGGTGAACAGCCGCAGGCCCACGAGGGACTCCGCGAGCCGGGCGGCCGCGGTGACC